>RFXW01000161.1 GCA_009921245.1 Candidatus Fonsibacter lacus
GTGTTGGTGGTGGCCATGGGTTTTATGCTGGGCAAAGACGACGCCGTGGGGTATTTGGACAGTCGTAACTTCACCGAGCCCATGTTTGTTTTTGCCATCATGGTGGTGGCGGGCAGTCGTCCGATTTTGCAAACCGCGTCGCAAATCGTGCAAGGCATGGTCAAGGTGTTGCCGCTGCCGCGCAGCCTTGGGTTTTTTCTAACCTGCCTGATTGTGGTGCCGCTGTTGGGATCATTCATCACCGAGCCTGCTGCCATGACATTGGCCGCGCTGCTCATGAAAGACACGGTGTTCGCCCGCGTCTCCACACGCCTTAAGTACGCCACGTTGGGGGTGCTGTTTGTGAACGTCTCGATTGGCGGCACGCTCACGCCTTACGCGGCCCCGCCGGTGCTCATGGTGGCCGCCAAGTGGGGCTTTGACATCAATTACATGTTGACCCAGATTGGCTGGAAGGCGGCGCTGGCGGTGGTGATCAACGCAGTGTTACTGGCCGCGCTGTTCCGTCGTGAGCTCATGACGTTGCCGGCCGAAAACAAATCCCCATACACCGGCGTGCCGATGTGGATGGTGGCGTTGCACCTGCTGTTTTTGCTTGGTGTGGTGGTGTTTGCGCATCATCCTGCGGCCTTCATGGCCATCTTGCTGCTGTTCATGGGGGTGGCCACCGCCTACCCCGCCTATCAAGACCGCTTGATTCTGCGTGAGGGTTTGTTGGTGGGCTTTTTCCTGGGTGGCCTGGTGGTGTTGGGTGGTATGCAGCAGTGGTGGCTGCAGCCGACCTTGCTGGCCATGGACGACACCCAGGTGTATTTCGGCGCCACACTCCTGACTGCCATCACCGACAACGCCGCGCTCACCTATCTTGGGTCGCTGGTTGAGGGCTTGTCGGATGAGTTCAAGTACGCGTTGGTGACCGGTGCGGTCACGGGCGGGGGTCTTACGCTGATTGCCAACGCACCCAACCCAGCGGGCGCTTCAATTTTGAAATCGGCCTTCGACGACTGTTTCCGTACACGGGTTGACCAACAGCTGGTCAAGGATATCGGGCACCGAATCGGCGTAGCGAAACCAGTTTTTATCGTCTGCGCTGATGGTGCCTTGCTCGACCATGAAATCAAAATCGATCAAGCGCGTCCAGTAGCTTGAGCCGTACAGAAAAATCGGCACGGGGGCGGCTTTACGGCATTGCACCAAGGTGAGTATTTCAAACAGCTCATCCAAGGTGCCAAAACCGCCAGGAAAGGCCACCAGTGCCTGCGCGCGCATGACAAAGTGCATTTTTCGCAGCGCGAAGTAGTGAAAGCGAAAGCTTAATTCGGGCGTGATGTAAGGGTTGGGATGCTGCTCATGCGGCAAGGCAATGTTGAGCCCAATGCTTGGCCCACCGGCCTCGTGGGCGCCGCGGTTGGCCGCTTCCATGATGCCGGGTCCACCCCCGGTGCACACCACCAGCCGCTGGGTTGGCGAGGCAAGTGCCAAGTTGCCTTCAGTGATGCCCCGCCCCAAAGCGCGCGCGGCCTCGTAGTACAACGCCATGCGCTGTTGCCGTTGCGCGTGCGCCAGGGCTTGCGCGTTGCCTTGCTGCGCCGCTTGCAGGCTTGCGGCCTGCGCCTGCTCAAGGCTAACGCAGCGGGCACTGCCAAACACCACCACGGTGCGATGAATACCCGCCGCTTGCAGTGCCAATTCGGGTTTGAGCAGCTCCAGCTGAAAACGTAGCCCGCGTGCCTCTGGGCGCAGCAAAAATTCAGGATCGGCAAAGGCCAACCGCTGGGCGTCGGGCTGCAAAGACGATGGGCCCGCCAGCGCATCGGCCCAGGCCTCTAACACGCCCGGGTGATCGCGCTTTAGTGCGCCGTCCATGGCCAGTGGTGGGGGTTATACGCGGCGGCGGTACTCGCCGGTGCGGGTGTCGATTTCGATTTTGTCGCCTTGCGCCACAAAAATCGGCACCGCCACCTCAAACCCTGTGGTGAGCTTGGCCGGCTTGAGCACCTTGCCTGAGGTGTCGCCCTTCACCGCGGGTTCGGTCCACTCAATCACGCGCTCCACGCTGGTGGGCAGTTCCACCGAGATCGCTTTGCCGTCATAAAAAACCACCTCGGCTTGCATGCCGTCTTCAAGGTAGTTCAGGGCGTCGCCCATGTTGTCCGATTCAACCTCGTATTGGTTGTAGTCGGCGTCCATCCACACGTACATGGGGTCGGCGAAGTAACTGTAACTGCAGGGTTTTTTGTCCAAGACGATTTGGTCCATCTTGTCGTCTGCTTTAAACACCACCTCGGTGCCAAAGTTGTTCAACAGACTTTTAAGTTTCATGCGCACGGTGGCGGCGTTGCGGCCACCACGGCTGTATTCGGTGCGTAGCACCACCATGGGGTCTTTGCCCTGCATGATGACGTTACCGGCGCGGATTTCTTGAGCGATTTTCATATCAAGGTGGCGCGGCCAGCGCCGCACGAAAAAGTTGCCAAGCCTTGTATTTTACGGCCTGGCCATTTCGCTTGATTCAAGCTGGCGATAGACCCAGTCGAGCAGCTGCTGGTGCAACGGGGGTTGTTGCAACAACCGCACTTGCGCCGCGCCGATACAAGCCTGCCATGCGTTCCAGTGGCTGCTGTTGGGTGTGGGCAGCCATGGGTTGGTGTCAGTTGCCATGTGGTTGACCACTTGCCATGCATGGTGCAGGTCGCTGGGCGCTTGTAGCCAGTCGAGCAGCGCCAACACCTTGGCGTGGTGTGCGTTGTCGTGTTGTGGGTAGGCTTGCCAAAGCATGGGCCGGCCGGCCAGTAGGGCGCCGACCAAAGAGTCCTCGCCGCGCACCCAGTTGAAGGTGCTGGCCAGTAACCAGCTGTCAAATCCTGCTTGTGACATGGGCGGCAACGCCCGCCAGTGCGCGCGTCCGGTGGCCGCACAAGCGGCCTGGGTGCGGGCACCGGCAGCGTAGACCGCGAGCCCATGGTGCTGCGCCCAGTCCAGCCAAGCGCCCAGCGCAAGGGGTTCGTAGCAAAACACCAAC
>RFXW01000162.1 GCA_009921245.1 Candidatus Fonsibacter lacus
CGTTTTGGCCGTGTGTGTTTTACATGGCGCTGGGTAAGCTGGCACGCTACACACTGCTTACCGCGGGCCTGCTTTGGCTTGCGCGTCAAGCTGGCCTTTGATGCGCATCACCTTGCTTACGTAAGCATCACCCAAAGACGACTCAAGCATGCGCGAGCCGCCCAGATAAAAGCGCAGCCCCTGTGCCTGGTCGCCGCGCATCAAGGCAATACTTTCTTGTAAAACCTGAACGCCCACTTGCAGGTTGGTTACCGGCTCAAACGCGGCGTGGGTGCCGCCGTGGGGTGCGAGTTTTTCGGCGTGTATACGCGGCATGATTTGCATTAAGCCCAGCGCACCCACCCCGCTTTGCACCAACGGATGCAGGTTGGACTCCACCGCCATCACCGCCAACACCAAGGTGGGTTCCAGCCCCGCCGGCGGAGCCACCTGCCAGGCCTCGGCAACCAACGCCGCCACCGGCTCGGGCGCCACGCGGTAGGTGTTGGCCAGCCACTGCACGATGCGCTGTTGGGCATCGGTTAGCGCACGCGGGTCCAGCGTACGCACCCGCTGCGCGGCGGTGACATCGGGCGCGCCCGCACGCACCGCCAAACGCCGCTGCAACAAAACCGTTTGTACTTCGGTGCGCAACGCATCGCGCACGCTTTGACTAAGGGCCAACACCGTGCCCAGCACCAGCCCCACCAAACCCAGTGCAGCAAGGGCCAGGCGCAGCCCTTGACTCATGGAGAGAACAAAAAGTTCAACACATCGCCGTCGCGCACCACGTAGTCTTTGCCCTCGGCGCGCATCTTGCCCGCCTCTTTGGCCGCTTGTTCACCGCCCAGCGCGATGTAGTCGTCAAAACCAATGGTTTGCGCGCGAATAAAGCCTTTTTCAAAATCGGTATGAATCACGCCCGCCGCTTTGGGTGCGGTGTCACCCAGCCGAATGGTCCAGGCACGAACTTCTTTGTCGCCCGCTGTGAAGTAGGTATGCAAGCCTAGGCGCGCATACGCCGCGCGAATCAGGCGGTGCAGGCCCGGTTCGTCTTGGCCCATCTCAGCCAAAAACATGCTTTGGTCGTCGGCGCTCATGCCCGCGAGCTCGGCTTCGGTTTTGGCGCAAATGGCCACCACCGGTGCGCCCTGACTGGCCGCGTAGGCCTGCAGCGCCTGCAACAAAGGGTTGCCTTCGTCAAAACCGTCTTCGGCCACGTTGCCAACAAACATCGCGGGCTTGGCGGTGATCAAGCACAGCGGGCGCAGCGCCGCGCGCGCGTCGTCGCTTAAATCGAGCACGCGCACTGGGCGCCCTTGGTCCAGGGCCTGCTGACAGGTCTGCAGCCATTGCACCATTTGTGTGGCTTCTTTGTCGTTACCCGATTTGGCGGCTTTTTGATAACGCTGCAACGCTTTTTCTACTGTGCCCAAATCGGCCAAACACAACTCGGTTTGAATGACCTCGATATCGGCCACCGGATCCACCCGGCCCGCCACGTGCACCACGTTGGGGTCTTCAAAACAGCGCACCACGTTCACAATGGCGTCGGTCTCGCGAATGTGCGATAAAAACTGGTTACCCAAACCCTCGCCTTTTGAGGCGCCTTCCACCAAGCCTGCGATATCAACAAACTCCACAATCGCTGGTACCACCCGTTGCGGGCGCACCAAATCGGCCAAGCGCTGCAAGCGTGGGTCGGGCACTTCCACCACCCCCACGTTGGGCTCGATGGTGCAAAACGGGTAGTTCTCCGCAGCAATCCCCGCTTGGGTCAGCGCGTTAAAAAGGGTGGACTTACCCACGTTGGGCAGCCCCACAATGCCGCATTTCAGGCTCATGCCGGTTCCTATTCCCTTGAAAGTGGCAGTGTATGTCAACTACCTACAATCCTTTGTTATGACGGCAAAGCTCGATGTGGTGATTGACGGCGACGGCCCAGTGGGCGCCACGCTGGCACTGGCGTTGGCGGCGCAAGGACTGAGCGTGGCGCTGCGCGGCGCGGGCCAGCCCAACCACCACGACCTACGCGCCTACGCGCTCAACCCGGCTTCGCAACACCATTTGGCAGCACACGATGCGTGGCCAGCGCAGGCACACTGCCAACCCCTACACGGCCTGCGCGTGCATGGCGGCGAACGCGCCGCACTGCAATTTGACGACACCCCTACCCAGCCCTTGGGCTGGCTGGTGCCGGCCACTGAGTTGCAAGCCAGCTTGCAGCGGGCGCTGGATCAACAGCCACGGGTACAGCGCCTCACGCACCACCAACCCAGCCCGGGCGCGGCGCTGCAGGTGCACGCCGAGGGGCGGCACAGCGCCAACCACCTTGGTCCGGCAGAGGTGCTGCCCTACCCACACCACGCGCTGGCGCTGCATGTCAGCCTGGCGCAACCGCATCGCGGGCTGGCGCATCAGTGGTTTGACGACGACACGGTGTTGGCGTTGTTGCCATTGGCGCAGGGCAACGCCCAGCGCATGGCCGTGGTGTGGTCCATGCCGGCGGCACAGGCGGCCGATTGGCAACACGCCGGCGCGGACGCGCTGAGTCAACGCCTGCAACAACAAACGCACGGCGTGCTTGGCGCCATACAGGTGGTAAGCGACGTGGCCCGCTGGCCGTTGCAACTCACGCGCCACCGCCATTGGGTGGCACCGGGGCAGGCCCGCGTGGGCGACGCAGCCCATACCGTGCATCCACTGGCCGGCCAAGGCCTCAATTTGGGCTTGGCAGACGCCGCGGCGTTGGCCGCTTGCATTGCACAACGCGCCAAACATGAAACCCCAGGCAGCCTACGCGTGCTGCGACAGTACAGCCGTCAGCGCCGGTTGGACACCGCCCTGATGCAAATCACCACCGACGCGTTGTTTTTTGGCCTAACGCCGGCGCGGCCGCTGCCGCGCCTACTGCGCCACACTGGCTTGGCGTGCTTTAACGCCATGGCCCCCCTTAAGCGCTGGGCCACACAACACGCCATGGGTGTGCACAACCCCGCCGCCTCGGCCTAGCCTTGGTTTT
>RFXW01000163.1 GCA_009921245.1 Candidatus Fonsibacter lacus
AGATTTTGCAGGTGGTGGCCGACAGCGCACCGTTGCGGCGCAACGTAACCATTGACGATGTTGGCAACGCCGCGGCGTTTTTGCTCAGTCCGCTGGCTTCGGGCATTACCGGCGAAATCACATACGTTGACGGCGGCTTCAGCCAGGTGGTGGGCGGCATGGCCGATACCGGCTCGGGGAACGGGACATGACCACCGCCTACTGGACGATTTTGGGCGCCATTTTGTTGCCGCTGCTGTTCACTGGTTTGGCCAAATTCACGGGCGGCAACGGCCGCTACAACAACGCCGCACCGCGCGAGTTTTTAGAGCAACAAACCGGCGCAGCCAAGCGCGCGCACTGGGCCCAGCTCAACAGCTTTGAGGCGCTGCCGGGTTTTGTGGCGGCGGTGCTGGTGGCGCACGCCGCAGGCGCCGCCCAGCCCACGATTGACGCGCTGGCCACCACCTGGCTGGCGCTGCGCTTGGCCTACGGCGTGGCCTATATGCAGAATTGGCCCGCGCTTCGCAGCGTGCTGTGGCTGGCGGCACTGGCCTGTGTGGTCGGGCTTTTTTTGGCAGCGGCCTAAACCAAGTTAAGCCCGCACGCAGTCGGCGTGTAAGGTCACCACGCCGTCTTCGTTAACCTGTTTAACCAGGCCGTGGATATCGGCCTCAAACCCGGGGCAACGCACCCCCAACTCGCGCGCGAATCGCAGGTAGTCAACGATTTGCTTGTTAAACACCTCGCCCGGCACAAGCAGCGGAATACCGGGTGGATACGGTGTGATCAAGCTGGTGGTGATGCGGCCTTGCAACTCGTCGATCGGCACGCGCTCGGTGCGCCGTTGGGCAATGCACGCAAACGCATCGGTTGGACGCATGGCGGGCGTTAGCTCGGTGGTGTAAAGCTCGGTGGTAAGACGCGCAATGTCATACTTGGCGTACAAATCGTGCACGTACTGGCACAAATCACGCAAACCCATGCGCTCGTAGCGCCGGTGGCGCTGGCAAAACTCGGGCAAGATACGCCACATGGGTTGGTTACGGTCGTAGTCGTCTTTAAATTGCTGCAGCGCCGTGAGCAAGGTGTTCCAGCGCCCTTTGGTGATGCCAATGGTGAACATCACAAAGAACGAATACAGTCCGGTTTTTTCAACCACCACCCCGTGTTCATTTAAAAACTTGGTCACAATCGCCGCCGGAATGCCGCTGCTGGCAAAGGTGCCGTTCATGTCCAGCCCCGGCGTGACAATAGTGGCTTTGATTGGGTCGAGCATGGTGAAGCCATCGGCCAAATCACGAAAGCCATGCCAGGCCAGATGGTCGGGGCCCCAAACCTTAAACCACCAATCGTCTTGACCGTAGTCAGCCGACACCTTGCGCATGGCACGCCGAAAATCCAAACTCTCGGCAATACTTTCTTCAACCAACGCCTTGCCACCGGGTGGCTCCATCATGGCAGCAGCCACGTCGCAGCTGGCCAAAATGGCGTATTGCGGCGAGGTGGAGGTGTGCATCAAGTAGGACTCGTTGAACAGATGCGCATCGAGCTTAACGGTTTGCGAGTCTTGCACCAGCACGTGGCTGGCTTGGCTGATGCCGGCCAACAGCTTGTGCACCGATTGCGTGGCGTACACCACGGCCTCTTTGGGCCGCGGCCGGTGCCGGCCCATGGCATGGTAAACGCCGTAAAACGGGTGAAACGCAGCGTGCGGCAACCAAGCCTCGTCAAAGTGCACGTTGGGTACAAAGCCATCCAGCATGCCCTTAACGGTTTCGGTGTTGTACAACACACCGTCGTAGGTGCTTTGCGTAAGCGTCATCACGCGGGGCTGCATGGCGTCGACATCCAGGTTGGCCAACAGCGGATTGGCACGCATTTTGGCGCGAATGGCCTCGGGTGAAAAAGCGCTTTGCGGAATCGGCCCAATGATGCCCAAGTGGTTGCGCGTGGGTGCCAAAAATACTGGAATCGCCCCGGTCATGACAATCGCGTGCAACACCGATTTCACCACCACCACATCACCCGCGGCGACGTTGTGATGCCACACCATTTTGTTCGAGGTGCTGGTGCCGTTGGTGACAAAAAAGCAATGATCGGCATTAAAGATACGCGCCGCGTTGCGCTCGCTCTCGCCAATGGCGCCGTTATGGTCCAGCAACTGCCCCAACTCTTCAACAGCGTTGCACACGTCGGCACGCAGCATGTTTTCACCAAAAAACTGGTGAAACATTTGCCCCACCGGACTTTTTAAAAACGCCACACCACCCGAGTGCCCCGGGCAGTGCCATGAGTACGAGCCGTCTTCGGCGTAATCCAGCAGCTCACGAAAAAACGGTGGCTGAATACCCTCTAGGTAGCTTTTGGCCTCACGAATAATATGGCGCGCCACAAACTCCGGCGTGTCTTCAAACATGTGAATGAAGCCGTGCAATTCGCGCAACACATCGTTTGGAATATGGCGTGAGGTACGGGTTTCGCCATAAACATAAATCGGTACGTCGGCATTTTTACGCCGCACCTCTTGAATAAAAGCGCGCAGCTGCACCACGGCAGGGTCCAGGTCGGAGGCGTCGGGGCTTTGGGTGAGTTCTTCGTCGTCAATCGACAAAATAAACGCGCTGGCACGGCTTTGCTGTTGCGCAAATTGCGACAAATCGCCGTAGCTGGTTACCCCCAGAATCTCAAAGCCCTCGTCTTCAATTGCCTGCGCCAAGGCACGAATGCCCAAACCCGAGGTGTTTTCGGAGCGAAAGTCTTCGTCAATGATGACAATCGGGAAGCGAAATTTCATGGGTTGTGCCCTTAGCCGGTCGGTCAACCCACCAGTGTAAGGCCGCAGCGGCTTGACATTCGCAGGTGTGGGACGAACGCTACAATTACTCAACCGGAGAGATGGATGAGTGGTTTAAGTCGCACGCCTGGAAAGCGTGTGTGGGTTCATAGCCCACCGCGGGT
>RFXW01000164.1 GCA_009921245.1 Candidatus Fonsibacter lacus
GGCTTTGACCGCCACGGTTTTTTTGGCTGCTGGCTTGGCCGCCGCCTTGGCTTGTGCTTGGGGCGCGCTCTTGCGGGCGGCTGGCTTGGTCGTCTTGGGCGCTGGCTTGGCCGCGGCACGGCCGGTTGCTGGGGTTTTGCGGCTGGTTTTTTGACTTGTGGTGGCCATGGACGTCCTTACGAGGCGAAAGTTGGCTTTGACGCCGACCGACGGCGCCTAAGGATGGGGTGCAGGGGTGGGGGCGCGACATTCACCGTTTGATGAACGGTGGCAAGCCTTGCCGTAGCAGAAAATGGATTATACCACGACTAGGTCGCGGCATTGGTCTTTTTTAGTTCGGCAATGCGTGCCGCCAGCGCCCGGTAATGGGCTTGCGCCTCGGGGTTTTGGCTGATGTGATCCAGCGCCTCGCGCTGCTGGGCTTGCAAGGCATCAATGTGCATCAGGCGCATCAATTCATCAAGCTCATAGCGGGCGTCCTCGGCGCTCATGCCCTCGCCGGGGTCTTGCGGCTGCATCAGCTGGTTGGCCAAGTTGGCCATTTCCCCTTCGGGCAGGTTGAGCCGGCGTTGCGCCCAGCTTTGCGCACCGTGGGTGTTCCATTGGGTCTCCAGCCAGCGCGCCAGTTCGCCGTGCACACCGCCGAGTTGGCGTAGCAAATGCTGCTCCGCCGGTGCCAGCCAGGCCCAGGCGGCTCCTTGCAGCAGCAGCAGCCGCAGTGCGTGGTCGCTACGTTTGGGGGTGGCGCGTATGGGGCGCCGGCGTGCCGGTGGGGGTGGGCCAGGTGTGCGTTGGGTGGGGCGGTCGTTTGCCGTGGGCGATGCCGCTTGATAGTGTTGGCGCAGCGCTTCAACCGAGGTATGGCTGGCCTGCGAAACGCTGTGCAGCATTTGCTGACTGAATAAAGTGTTGGCCGGAATCGCCTGCCACAGCGGTTGGATTTTGGCCGCCAACTGGCTGCGACCTTCCGGGGTGTCAAGGTTGAGCTCGGCGGCGCTGCTTTGCAGCATCCATTCGCTCAGCGGCATGGCCTGGGCGACTCGAGCGTCAAATTCGGTTTTACCGTGGGCGCGTACAAAGCTGTCGGGGTCGTGCTCTGTGGGCAAAAACAAAAAGCGAAAGGTGCGCGCGTCGTTGATGAGGGGTAAGGCGGCCAGCATGGCTTTGTAGGCGGCACGCTGGCCGGCGGCGTCGCCATCAAAAGCAAACACCACGGTGCTGGTGTGGCGCAGCAGCAGCTGCAAGTGATCGGCCGTGCAGGCGGTGCCCAATGTGGCCACGGCATGTTCAACCCCATGTTGCGCCAACGCGACCACGTCCATGTAGCCCTCAACCACCAGCGCCAAGCCGCTGTCGTGGATCGCGCGGCGCGCTTCGTACAGACCGTAGAGCGCACGCCCTTTATGAAAGACTGGGGTCTCAGGCGAGTTCAAGTACTTGGGCTCACCACTGCCCAATACCCGACCGCCAAAACCAATCACGTCACCGCGTACGTTGCGAATCGGAAACATGATGCGGTCGCGAAAACGGTCGTAGCGTTTGCCCTGGGCGCCAGCCTCGGCTTCGTCGTCGGCGATCACCAAGCCAGACGTGACAAGGTGCGGCTCTTGGTAGTCGGGGAGTAACCCCGCCAGCGGACGCCATCCGGCGGCGGCGTAACCCAAGCCGTAGCGTTTGGCGATCTCGCCCGTGAGGCCGCGTGATTTCAGGTATTGCACGGCGTTGGGGCTTTTTTTCAGCGTGACTTGATAAGCCTTGGCCGCCGCCGTTAGCGTCTCGTGTAACGATTGCCGTTGCTGCTTGGCGGCCTGCGCCTGGGCTTGCTGCGCCGCGTCCAGCGGCCGTGATTCCGGCACCTCCAGCCCCACCTCTTGGGCCAGTTCACGCACGGCTTCGGGAAAGCTCAAGCCGGCGTGCTCCATTAAAAAACCAACCGCGTCCCCATGTTTGCCACAGCCAAAGCAGTGAAAAAACTGCTTGCTGTTGCTCACGCTGAACGAGGGACTTTTTTCGCCGTGAAAGGGGCATAGGCCCATGTGGTTGGCGCCGCCGCGTTTGAGCTGCACATGACGCCCAATCAGCTCCACAATGTCCACCCGCGCCAGCAGGTCGTGAACAAAGTCTTGCGGAATACTCATGACCTAAGGGCGCCGTGCGTGGCTTGGCGGTGTTCAGCGCGGGGCCAAGCGAATGGCACCGTCGAGTCGAATGACTTCACCGTTGAGCATGTCGTTTTCAATGATGTGCTGAGCCAAGGCCGCGTAGTCGGCGGGCTGGCCCAAGCGGCTGGGAAACGGCACGCTGGCGGCCAACGCTGCTTGCACCTCTTGCGGTAACCCAAACATCATGGGGGTTTCAAAAATGCCCGGTGCAATTGTCATGTTGCGAATGCCTTGGCGCGCCAAGTCGCGCGCGATCGGCAACGTCATACCCACCACGCCGCCTTTGGAGGCGCTGTAGGCCGCTTGACCAATTTGCCCGTCGTAGGCGGCCACCGAGGCGGTGCTTACGATCACCCCACGCTCACCGCCCGCGTTGGGCGTGTTGCTTGCCATGGCGTTGGCCGCCAATCGGATCATGTTGAAGGTGCCCACCAAATTGATCATGATGGTGCGTGTGAACAGCTCCAGCGCGTGTGCGCCATTTTTCCCTACGGTTTTTTCAGCCGACGCAATCCCCGCGCAGTTGACCAGCCCAACCAAGGGGCCAAGCGCGGTGGCGGCGGCAACGGCGGCGGTGGCGTCGGCCTCTTGCGTCACGTCGCATCGAACAAACCGTCCGCCCAGGCTGTCGGCCAAGGCGTTGCCCTTGTCCTCTTGCAAGTCAGCAATCACCACTTTGGCGCCATGCGCGGCGAGCCGTTTGGCGGTGCCTTCGCCC
>RFXW01000165.1 GCA_009921245.1 Candidatus Fonsibacter lacus
TCACCAGCTTGCGGTTCGCGTCTCGGGCCGCCTGCACCACCCGCTCGGCGTCAATGCCCGAGAGCACCGCCAAGTCCTCGTTGTCGGAGTACGCGCGCATGGCCTTGCCTGTTTTGGTACGCTGCAAAAACCAAAACAACCACGCCACCAACAACACGGTAATCACCAAGGTCACGCCCTGGCTGGTTTTAAACGCCAGGCCCTCGTCCAGGCCGGTTAACTGCTTGAATTCATTGGCCCGAATAATAAAACGCTCACCGTCGGCAAAACGCCGATCGCCGGTGCCCACCACAAAGCGCACCAGCCCATTGAACACAAACATCACGCCCACCGAGGCGATCAAAAAAATCACCGGCGGCGCGCGGCGCCTTCGGTGAAACCGATAAACCCATCGATCGGTTAGCAACACCAGCGCAGAGGTCACCACAAAGGCCATGGGCAAGGCCAGCAGCGCGGTGGGCAGCACCCCAAAGCTCACCCCCATGCTTTGCAGCCAACCGGTCAGCAAAATGGTCACCATGGCGCCAAAGGCCATGGTGTCGCCGTGTGCAAAATTAGAAAAACGAAGCACGCCGTACACCAGCGTCACACCCAGCGCACCCAACGCCAGTTGACTGCCATAAGCCGCCGCCGGCAAAAGCACAAAATTGCCGAGCAGCGCCAATGCGTTAAGCAAGTCCACCACCGGCTTATCCCCCTAAGAAGGTGCGTCGCACCTCGTCGTCGGCCAGCAGCTCGCTGCCGGCGCCAGTGAATCGGTTTTCGCCCTGCACCAACACGTAGCCCTTATCGGCAATGGCCAAGGCTTGCTTGGCGTTTTGCTCCACCATGACCACGGCCACATCGGCGGCGGCGATTTGGCGGATACGCACAAACAAATCATCCATAACGGCCGGCGAAACCCCAGCGGTGGGTTCGTCCAGCAGCAATGCCGTGGGTTGAATCATGAGCGCCCGCCCCACCGCCACCTGTTGGCGTTGGCCGCCGGACAACTCCCCTGCGGGTTGGTGCCGCTTATCCCACAAGATGGGGAACAACTCATACACCTGCTGCAGCGCTTGCGAAAAGTCGCCGCGCTCCAAAAACGCCCCCATCTCAAGGTTTTCTAGCACGGTCAGCGCGGGAAACACGTTGTGCGTTTGCGGCACAAACCCCATGCCACTTTGCACGCGCTGTTGCGTGCTTAGGTGGGTGATATCTTTGCCACCCAGCGCCACCGCACCCGAGCGCAGCGCCAGCATGCCGAGCAGCGCCTTCATGGCCGTGGATTTGCCGGCGCCATTGGGCCCCACAATCACCACCACCTCGCCGCGCTCGGCCTCAATCGAGCAACCATTCAAAATATTGGCGCCGCCGTAGCCGCCAACCAAGTCACTGCCCACAAGGTAGGTCATGCAGCCGGTTTCCCATTGTGATAAGCCCGGCCAAGATACGCTTCAACCACCTCGTCGTTGGCAAGTATGGCCTCGGGTGTATCTTTGGCCAAAACCTGCCCTTGAGCCATCACCACCACCGTTTGGCATAAGCGCTGGATAAATTCCATGTCGTGTTCGATCATACAAAAGGTGTAGCCGCGTTCTTGATTTAAGCGGGCAATGGCTTGTCCCAAGCGCACCAAAAGCGAGCGGTTAACCCCCGCCCCCACCTCGTCCAAAAACACCACCTTGGCGTCGGTCATCATGGTGCGCCCCAACTCGAGCAGCTTTTTTTGTCCGCCCGACAAGTTGCCTGCCAACTCCTCGGCCACCGCGTCCAGTTCCAAAAACGTGATCACCTCTTGGGCTTTGTCCCAAATCACTTGTTCTTGCTGCCTGGCCTGCCCTCTGGCAAACCAACTGCCCAACAAACGCTCGCCAACCTGCCCGCTGGGCACCATCATGAGGTTTTCGCGCACCGTGAGCGAGCCAAACTCGTGCGCGATTTGAAAGGTGCGCAACAAGCCCTTGGCAAACAACTCGTGTGGCGGCAAGCCGGTGATGTTTGTACCGTCCAACCAAACCTGCCCCGAGGTTGGCCGGTGATAACCCGCAATCACATTGAACAGCGTGCTTTTGCCGGCGCCGTTGGGACCTATAAGCCCCGTGATTTCCCCTTCAGGTATGGTCAGCGAGACGTGATCCACGGCGTGAATACCGCCAAAGTGCATACAAACGTCACGTACCTCGAGCATGGTGCACCCATAAACGAAAAGCGACCCCAGCTGGCGCACGGGGTCGCTTGGTTAAGCAAGCGATCAAGCGGCGGCTAGCGGTAGCCCACCGTTACGAACTTACCGCCCTCTACCTTCACTTCGCGGTAGCTGCCTGCACTTTCACCCGGCGCGATCAACTCAACCGCCGAGGCACCCACGTAGTCGATTTGGCCGCCACTGGCAAGAATTTTGAGCGCCTTGGCCAATTGCCCTGGGTAAATTTTTTCACCAGGCGCATTGGCAACTTCCATGACCTTGGCTTTTACCTTGGCGCTGTCGGTGGACTTGGCTGCTTGCATGGCAAGCAAGGTCAGCGCGGCTGCGTCGTAGGATTCGGGCGAGTATGGGCCTGACTCAAAGCCGGCCTTTTTGGCCAACTCGGCGTACTGCTTCTGGCCGGGGCTGTCAGACCCAGGCACGATGCCGTAGGAGCCGTTTAACCCTGAGCCAATGGCTTGCGTAAGGCTGTCGCCAATCATCGCGTCCGGTAAAAAGAAGGTGTCGAAAGCACCTGAGTCAAGCGACGCCCGAATGATGCCACGACCACCACGGTCAAGGTAGCCCGCCACGATCAAGATGTCGCTTTTGGCGGCGGACAACGCCCCAACCTCGGCGGTGTAATCGCCTTT
>RFXW01000166.1 GCA_009921245.1 Candidatus Fonsibacter lacus
TGGCAAAGGGCCTAAGGCGGCTGAGGCGCCGGCTGTTGCTGCGCCGGTCGCCGCGCCAGCGGTGGCCAGTGCAACGCACGGCACCTACGACTGCGACGTGGTGGTGATTGGCGGTGGCCCGGGTGGGTATTCTGCTGCGTTTCGGGCCGCCGACTTGGGCCTCAAGGTGGTGTTGGTTGAGCGTTACCCCACGCTGGGTGGAGTGTGCCTTAACGTCGGGTGCATTCCGTCCAAAGCGTTGCTGCACGTGGCGGCGGTGATGGACGAGGCGCGCCATATGGCCGACTGGGGCGTGACCTTTGGAGAGCCCACCATTGATTTGGATAAGCTGCGTGGACACAAGGCCAAGGTGGTTGGCAAACTTACCGGCGGCTTGGCGGCCATGGCCAAAATGCGGCAAGTTGAATCGGTGCGTGGGGTAGCCACTTTTACCTCGGCCAACGCCTTGTCGATTGACGCGACCGATGGGCCGGGTCAGCAAACCACCGGCGAGCGGCGCACGCTTGCGTTTCGCTACGCCATTGTGGCGGCGGGCTCGCAGGCCATCAAGTTACCGTTTCTTCCGGATGACCCGCGCATTGTGGATTCCACCGGCGCACTGCGCTTGGCAAGCGTGCCCAAGCGTTTGTTGATTGTGGGCGGCGGCATCATTGGGCTGGAGATGGGCACCGTGTACAGCACCCTGGGCGCGCGGCTGGAGGTGGTTGAAATGCTCGACCAGCTCATGCCAGGCGCAGACACCGATTTGGTGAAGGTGTGGCAAAGAATGAACGCGCATCGTTTTGATGCCATCCGCATGGGCACGCGCACGGTGTCCGCCAAAGCGGGTAAAAAAGGTATCACGGTTGGGTTTGAAGCGGCCGACGGCAGCACCAGTGAAGCCACCTACGACATGGTGTTGCAGGCGGTGGGCCGTGCGCCCAACGGGCATCGCATCGGTGCCGATGCCGCAGGCGTCAACGTAACCGAGCGTGGCATGGTGGTGGTGGACGGGCAAATGCGAACCTCAGCGCCCCACATTTTTGCCATTGGCGACATCGTAGGCCAACCCATGCTGGCACATAAAGCGGTGCACGAAGCGCATGTGGCGGCCGAGGTGATCGCCGGCGAGTGCAAGGGCGATGCCGCCCTGGCGTCGCGCGCCTTTGATGCGCGTGTGATTCCCAGTGTGGCCTACACCGACCCTGAGATTGCCTGGGTTGGCCTAACCGAGTCGCAGGCCAAGGCGCAGGGTGTTGAGGTCACGCGTGGCTTGTTTCCGTGGGCTGCCTCCGGTCGCGCCATTGCCAATGGGCGCGACGAGGGCTTTACCAAATTGCTGTTCGATAAGCAAACGCACCGCATCGTTGGCGGTGGCTTGGTGGGCACCCACGCCGGCGACATGATTGGTGAGGTGGCGTTGGCCATTGAAATGGGCGCGGATGCGGTAGATATTGGGCGCACCGTGCACCCCCACCCCACGCTGGGCGAATCGATTGGTATGGCAGCAGAGGTGGCCCACGGCAGTTGCACCGATTTGCCACCGCCAAGGCGGTAGCCGGCGCGCTTGGGGTAACCTCTGTCAGTTGTTTGCAAGACCCAAGGGCACAATACCCCAGGTGTAGGCATCAAGCTGGGGATTGGCAATGAGTGCGTTTGCAAACTGGTATCAGCAGTCGATTGAGCAGCCCGAGGTTTTTTGGGCCGAGCAGGCCAAACGAATTCATTGGCATCAGCCATTTGAGCAGGTGCTTGACCACACCAACCCGCCTTTTGCGCGTTGGTTTGTGGGCGGGCAAACCAACCTGTGCTACAACGCTGTGGACCGGCATGTGGCCGCGCGTGCCGACCAACCCGCGCTGATTTACGTCTCCACCGAAACAAACACCGAGCGCACCTACACTTTTGCGCAGTTGCACACCGAGGTGCAGCGCATGGCCGCGGTGCTGCGGCAACAAGGCGTAGCCAAGGGCGACCGGGTGCTGATTTACATGCCCATGGTGCCCGAGGCGGTGTTTGCCATGTTGGCCTGTGCACGAATGGGGGCGATTCACTCGGTGGTTTTTGGTGGCTTTGCCAGCGTCAGTTTGGCCAGTCGAATCGACGATTGCACCCCGCATGTGATTGTGAGCGCCGACGCCGGCTCGCGCGCTGGCAAGGTGGTGCCTTACAAGCCCTTGCTGGATGAGGCGATTGCACTGGCGTCACACAAGCCCAAGCGGGTGATACTCACCGACCGTGGGTTGGCGCCCATGCAGTGGGTTGAGGGGCGCGACCTGCTTTACACCGAGGCCCTACAAGCGCTGCCAAGCGAGCTCAACGAGCCCGTAACGTGGGTAGAGGCCACCGACCCCAGCTACATCCTTTACACCAGCGGCACCACGGGCAAGCCCAAAGGGGTGCAGCGCGACACCGGTGGTTATGCGGTGGCGTTGGCCACGAGCATGGAAACCATTTTCATGGGGCAACCGGGCGAGACCTATTTTTCAACCAGCGACATTGGCTGGGTGGTGGGCCACAGCTACATTGTGTATGGGCCCTTGCTGGCCGGTATGGCCACGATTTTGTACGAGGGCTTACCCATACGACCCGACGCAGGCGTGTGGTGGGAGTTGGTGCAAAAGTACCGTGTAACCGCCATGTTCAGCGCCCCCACGGCGATACGGGTGCTTAAAAAGTACGACACCAGTTTTATTCAAAAGTACGACCTAAGCTCACTCAAGGCGCTGTTTTTGGCGGGGGAGCCATTGGATGAGCCCACATCCCGTTGGATCGCTCAGTCGCTGGGGCGCCCCATCATTGACAACTATTGGCAAACCGA
>RFXW01000167.1 GCA_009921245.1 Candidatus Fonsibacter lacus
TCTTGACCACGGCCACGTCGGTGCGTTTGTCCGAACCCACAATACGGCCTTTGAATTCGCGTTTGTCAGGCAGGGTAACCACCAATTCGTCGGCGTCTTCCACCACGTGCGCGTTGGTCATGATGTAACCATCGCTGGAAACAATAAAGCCCGAACCCACACCGCGCGGTAACTCACGCGGCTCGCCTCCGCCGCCACGCGGGTTACCTTGAAAACCCGGCGGCACCGGAATACCAAAACGGCGGAAGAACTCCAGCATGTCGGGGTCGACACCGCTGTTGTCGTTGGCATCAACTTTTTGCAGCACGCGAATGTTCACCACCGACGGCCCCACCGCGTCAACCAAGCGGGTGAAGTCGGGCAGCCCCTGCACCATTTGGGCTTGCGCGGCTGGCACGGGCAAGCCCGCGGGCGTGCCGCTGCTGGCACGCCATGCACCGTAGCTCAAAGCCAACGCAGCGGCGGACAGCACCACCCACCGTGCGCGCCGGCGACCAAGCGTTTGAATTGTCATGCTCTTGCTCCTATTTCAATGGTTGTTCAGCCGTGGTGTTGGGCGCCATGCGCTGCAGCGCCGCCACCATGGCTTGTAGCGTTGGCAACGGCGCCTCGCCCACAGCACGCGCACCCCTTCAACCATGCGCGCGTAACTGAGCGTGGCCCCTTGCCGCACCGCCACCGGCTCGGCCAAATCGTTGCCACTTAAGGCGGCGTTAGCGTCTTGGCCAATCACCAGGGATATGGAGGCCAACCCGTCAGAAAACAACCATTGCCAATCCGGCGCCAAGGCCCAGGGCGCGTCACCGTCTTGGCCACGCGCCAAGCGGTAGGCACGCAACGGGTGAAACCCCGCCACCGGCTGCCCCATGCGCCAACCCATGGCAGACGGGTCAACCGGGTCGCTGCGCTCTACGGTTAAACGGGTGCCGTTGGCCAGCGCCGGCAAGCGCGCGTGTTGGGTAATGGCGGCAACGTTGTCAAACGCAATATCGGAATACGCGGTTTGCTCAAGCACCGCTCCGTCTGGGGCCACGGTTTGCAGCTTAAGCACCACCCCGGTTTGCTCGTCAATCAACAAGTTGTAACTGAAGCGCATGGCGTCGGTGGCCTGCAGCCGCACCCCTTGCGCTTGGCGCCCGGCCACGCGCCGTATGGGCTGCGGCTGCACCGTGTAGTGCTGCGCCACACTGTGCCACGGCACCTGCAACGCCGCCGGGAAAATGCCCAAGTCGTCAAAACGTCGCGTGACCGCGCGCGCTTGATTGGGCCACACCGTGGTGACGGTGTCGTTGTGGCGCCATGTGATGCGCTTGAGCCCATTAAGGTTTTCTACCCGCTCGCGTTGCTGCTCGCCGGAACAGGCGTGCCATATCTTGGCGGTCATCATGTGTTCGCCAGCGCTGACCACCATGGTGCCGCGATAACTTTGCCCGACCGAGGCTTGGTTGAGCTGCACCAACAGTTCACGCAGCGTTGGCGCCGGGCTGCTTTGCGCCCAAGCGGCGGGCGCCATGGCCAGCAGCCAAACCCAACCCGCCAACACCAACCTCACTGCCCGCTCCACGCCACGTTGCGCGCAAAACCCACCGGCATGCGCAGCGCCGATGGGCTCACCGCGCGGTGCTCGGCCAAAACCTCGGCGTGCTGCGGATGCGCTTGCTCAAGTGCCACCCAGGTGGTGGCGGGCGCCGGTGCTTGCGTGGCCACCATGCCACCCGGCTGCACCGGGGCCGACACCAGCCACACCCCCCACACCATGGCCACGCCGCTGGCGGCGGCGGCCACCCACCAACGCGGGCTGTTGGCCGCGCGCCGGGCTGGGGGCTGGGCAGCGGGCCGCGCCTGGTTGCGGCGCATGGCGTGTCCAATTTGGGCGTAGTCATGCCAGCGCTGCAAGGCTTGCGCACTGACCGGCGGCAAGGCCTCGGGTGCACACTCGTCGTCCCAGGCGGCCGACCATGCCATGGCCTCGCTCTGTGACGCCATGGTTTGTTGTGTCTCTTCTTTCAATGTCTCTCCTAGAAAGTAAGGACTTACCATCTTTTCCCAGACCGATGCTCAAGCATGGGCTGAACCCGCTCGGCTACCCATTCTCGGGCCCGAAAAATACGTGACCGCACCGTGCCCAGCGGGCTGCCCATAACCTCGGCAATCGCCTGATAGCTCATGCCCTCAAGCTCTCTGAGCTCCAGCGCCTGGCGCATGTCGTCGGGGAGCTCGGCCATGGCACGGGCCACCGCCTCAGCCAACTGTTTGCTGGCCAACTCGGTTTCGGGGTTGGCGTTGTCAACCTCGAACAAGGGGTTTGAGTCTGCCTCGAGTTGAAAAGTTTCAACGTCATCCAACGATTGTTCCGCCCCCTGCGCCGGACGCTTAAGCCCACGCTTGGCGGTGTTGATGGCGATTCGGTAAACCCAGGTGTAAAACTTGGAATCGCCACGAAACGACCCCAAACCCCGATACACGTTAATAAAGGTTTCTTGGGTCAGGTCTTGCGCCGTTTCGGGTTGGCGCACCCAGCGCTGAATCAGCCGGCACACCCGGTCTTGGTATTTCACCACCAACATATCAAAGGCCAGCGAATCACCGGCTTGGGCGCGTTTAACCAAGGCGTGGTCGACGTCGGGTTCAAGCATGGCGTAGCCACCACTGAATGCGTTGCCGCAATCTTAACCAGCGCTTGGGACAACGCGCTTGGCTTAGCCACGCCAACTGCACAGCACCGCGCGCGTCGCACCACGTCAGCAGCAGCACGCGTTGC
>RFXW01000168.1 GCA_009921245.1 Candidatus Fonsibacter lacus
TTTGATGGCCAAAAAAGCTCCTTTACATGAGTTGATTGGGCAGAAAAGTTGCAATCATAGGGAACAGGGTCAGCAACAATATGGTGACCAGCAAAATAAGCCAATATGGCATCGCTGCCGTGGCGGCACGCCCCAAACTGACTTCGCCTTTGGTCATGACGGTGAGCACGGATAAATTTAATCCAACTGGGGGTGTGATTTGACCGATCTCAATCAGTATGGTGATCACAACACCAAACCATACGGGGTCAAAACCCAACTTCATCATGAGTGGGAAGACCAAGGGGAGTGTCATCACCATCAAAGAAAGCCCATCAAAAAAGCACCCCAATATCAAATAAGTAAGCACAACAATGGCGAGCACTTCATACCTGCCAAGGCCCGTGGCCAATGCCGCCTCCAAAAGGGCCTGCGGAACGCCCAGCACACTGGCTGATTGCGCCAGCACCGTCGCACCTAAAACCACAAAGCCAATTGAGGCAAACACCAGGGCCGAGCGCATCACACTGTCAATTAACTTAGGCAGGGTCAGTTCCCCCCACACAAAAGCAATGGCAATGGCAAAGACTACCCCTACACCCGCAGACTCCGTTGGCGTTGCGTAACCCAACACAATGCTGCCCATAACAGCCATGATCAGCACAATCACAGGCCAAATCCGTAGGCTACCCAGAACGATCTTGCCCCAAGGTAAGCGCTCATCATCTTTGGGGTACAGCGCTGGATTTTGCAGGCAACGCACCAAGAGGTAGGTCATAAAAAGGACTGCGACCATCAAACCTGGTAAGACGCCCGAGATGAATAACTTACCAATCGAGGTGTCGGTTAATGCGCCGTAGATTAAAAATGCCAAGCTGGGTGGAATCAGCAGCCCTAGGGTTCCGCCACCCGCCAAGCTGCCCACAACAGTGGCTTTGTCGTACCCCCGCTTTGCCATCTCAGGGTAGGCCACCGAACCCACGGCCGCCGCCGTGGACATACTGGAGCCGCTGATCGCCCCAAACAACGTACAAACCGCGATGTTGGTGTGCAGCAGTCCTCCTGGCACACGCGCAAATGCAGGCCGAAAGGCCGTGTATGCGCGCTGGCTAAGGCCACTATGCAAAAGAATTTCGCCCAGCAAAATAAACAGCGGAATGGCGCTCAACGTAAATGAGTTGAACACGTTCCAAATGGCGTTCACCGCAATCGAGGTGGCTCCATTGGCAAACACCTGCAACAGGATAAAACCAGTCAAACCCAAGGCGGCGCCTAGGGCAGCAGCGGTCAGCGCGGTGGCAATTAAAACAGCTGAAAAAGCAGAAAAAAACATCAAGATGCCGTATCGTTTCTTTCGGCTCGTAAAGCATGCGCTTCGCTGCCACTGACCACACGAATCAGTACCAAAAGCGCACACAAAGCAATCGACATGAGCGGCACGGCCATGTACGGCCATAGACGAAGGCCAGCGGCCTCGGTTCGAATGCCGCGCTTGAGGGCAAACTCAAGCCAAGGCCATGCTTCCATTAAGTACCAGGCGCAAAATACCAGCGTAACCAAACCGCCAGCTACCGCCAGCACTTTTTGACCGCGTGGCCCCAGTGCTTGTGCCAGCAACGTCACGCGGACATGCTGTGCGCGAACCATCACCATAGGAAGCGCCAAAAACAAGGCGGCGCACAGCAGGAGACCCACCAATTCCTCGGTGTAAAACAACGGCGATCCAACCACGCGTCGCATCACCACGCCTGCCACGATCAGACCGACAATTGCTGTCAGCGCCAACCCCGATAGCGCCAAAAAAACCTGGGCCATCAGGCCCAGGCGTTTTTCTATCGCGAGAGCGATCTCGCGCATCGCTTAGCGACCAATGGCTTTGAGCACGGCCTCCCGGTTGGCGGGCGCTCGACCGCCTGCCTCTTTGCTCAGGTCTGCCCAGGTCAAGGACATCGCTTCGAGGAACTTTTGACGATCAGCCTCAGGAAAATCGCCCAACCACTTCACACCCTTTTGCCCCAAGGCTTCACGCGCGGCCAACTCACGCCGATGGTCATTGGTGTATTCGTTGGTACGCGCCCATGTTTCATCCGCTGCTTTGGTGATAGCCTGGCGCTGCACGTCAGGCAGCGCATTCCATTTGGCCGTGGCTACCCCAAGAGCATACGGCGCAGACGGCATGGGATAGAGAAAAGCGCCATACTTGGCCACCTCGTGCATGTTCACCGTGTGCGCATACAACGCGGGGTAAATGGCGCAGTCCACCACCCCAGTCTTAAGGGCCACGTACATATCAGCTTGGCCAATGATTTGAGCCGCGACACCTAAGCGACGAAATGCCGCCACCTGCTCCTTGGCCCACACACGTAGCTTTTTGGTTTTTAGCTCCTCCAACGTCTTGACGGGCGCGTCGCGGCAAAACACCGAGGCTTCTAGCATCGGAATGGCCAAATAGCCGACAGCGGTAATGTCCCATTCCTTGAGCTCGTTGTCTTGAATCTGACGCACCACTGGAAGGGCACGCTTGAGTTCGTCAACGGTCCCGATGACGCCCTGTACCAAAAGCGTGCCCAAGGCCGGGGCATCCCTTGAAACGTAGTTAGCCCAGATGAGACTCATGTCAACCGCGCCCCGCGGCAGCACTTGCAACACGTCGGCGTCCTTGATACCCAATGCGCCGCCGTTATAAAGCTTAATGGTTACCTCACCCGCGCTGTACTTTGCCACGTCTTGGGCAAAACGCATCAGCTCTTTGGTTTCAGGTCGTGTCTCTGGCAACGGGT
>RFXW01000169.1 GCA_009921245.1 Candidatus Fonsibacter lacus
CACATGGCAAGCCAAGCAGGCCGTGGCCAAGCTGCAGGTGCAATGGAATATGCCGCCGTTGGCCCAACACAGCAGCGCCGATATGCGCGCCGACATGGAACAAGCCCTGGGCCGCGAGGGCAAACGCGCCAGCAGCCAAGGCGACACCGAAGCCGCACTGGCCAGCAGCGCCACCCAGGTGCAGGCCACCTACTGGGTGCCGCACCTGGCACACGCCACCATGGAACCCATGAACTGCACCGCGCGCGTCAGCGCCGACGCGGTGGAGGTGTGGGTGGGCACCCAAGCACCCGACATGGCCGCCGCAGTGGCCGCGCATTTTGCGGGGGTGGCGGTGGACCGGGTAACGATTCATTCCACCTTTTTGGGTGGCGGCTTTGGGCGCCGGGTTAACACCGACTACGTTGCCGAGGCGGTGCAAATCGCCAAAGCAACCGATCGACCGGTGCAGGTGGTGTTTAGCCGCGAAGACGACATGCGCAGCGACTACTACCGACCGAGCTCGCTGATGGCCATGCGAGGCGGGCTGGACGCGCAGGGCCGTATTCAGGCTTGGCATGCCAAACGCGTGGGCGCCAACGTGATGGCGCACTTTGTGGACGACGCCGGCGAGGCGTTGCTGTCGCCTTATGTGCCGTGGCGCATGGCAAGCTGGCTAAGCGAGCGCGGCTACTGGGTGCTGGACGCGCTTACGGTGGACCCATCGAGTGTGGAGGGCTTGCTTGGTAGCTACCAATTGCCCAACCATGTGGTGGAGCACGTCACCGTTGACCATGGCGTGCGGCTGGGCTTTTGGCGCTCGGTGGGGCATTCGTTTTCGGCATTCGCCACCGAATGCTTTATGGATGAGCTGGCATGGAAGGCGGGGCAAGACCCTGTGGCTTTTAGGCTGGCGCATTTGGCACACGACACTCGCATGCAGGTGGTGCTGCGCGAAGCGGCACAACGAGCCGGCTGGGGTAACCCCAAGCCCGGGCGGTTCTTGGGGGTGGCGGCGCACCGTTCGTTTGAAACCGCGGTGGCGCAGGTGGCCGAGGTGTCGGTACAAAACGGCAGCATCAAGGTGCACCGCATCAGCTGCGCGGTGGACTGCGGTGTGGCGGTCAACCCCGACATTATTCAGCGCCAAATGGAAAGCGGTATGTTGTTTGGGCTAACGGCGGCGCTGCACGGCGAGGTATTGTTTAACCAAGGCGTGGCGCAGGCCAACAACTTTAACGATTACCCCCTGCTGCGCATGAACGAAACGCCGGATTTGCAGGTGTTTGTCGTGCCGTCCAGCGAGCCGCCGACTGGCGTGGGTGAGCCAGGTGTGCCGCCGGTGGCAGCCGCTGTGGCCAATGCGGTTTTTGCCGCCACCGGGCAGCGGCTGCGCGAACTGCCGCTGCGCTTGGCTTAGTCAGCCCACCGGCTGCGCTAGTGCTTGATCGCCGCCGGGTCTTGGTCGTCGGCCGCAGCGGCGGGCACGGTGGGGGCGGCCCCTGGCGCGTCATCGGGTAACGCGGTGGGCATACGCTCCAGGGCATGCTGCAGCACCTGGTCAATCCACTTCACCGGAATAATCTCAAGGCCGGTTTTAACGTTATCGGGGATCTCCGCCAGGTCTTTAACGTTTTCTTCGGGAATCAAAACGGTGCGAATATCCCCGCGCAGCGCCGCCAACAGCTTTTCTTTAAGGCCGCCAATCGCAGTAACCTCGCCGCGCAGGGTGATTTCGCCTGTCATCGCCACGTCGCTGCGCACCGCAATGCCGGCAAGTGCCGAGACCAACGCGGTGGTCATGGCAATACCGGCGCTGGGGCCGTCTTTGGGGGTGGCGCCATCGGGTACGTGCACGTGCATGTCGCGTTTTTCAAACACGTCGGCCTCAATGCCCAGCGCCCGGGCCCGGCTACGCACCACGGTACGTGCCGCCTCAACCGATTCTTTCATCACGTCGCCCAACGAACCGGTGCGAATGATGTTGCCCTTGCCCGGCATCAGCGCCGCCTCAATGGTAAGTAGGTCGCCACCCACTTCGGTCCAGGCCAGGCCAACCACTTGGCCCACTTGGTTTTGTTGCTCGGCCCGGCCAAAGGTAAATTTGCGAACGCCTAAAAAGTCTGAAAGGTTTTCTGCCGTCACTGCCACCGGCGCCTGATAGGTTCCCAGCAGCAACCCTTTGACCACCTTACGACAAATTTTTGAAACCTCGCGCTCCAGCGAACGCACCCCCGCCTCGCGTGTGTAATAACGCACCACGTCGCGCAACGCGGCCTCATTCACGTCCACCTCACCCGCCTTGATGCCGTTGTTTTGCAGCTGCTTGGGCAGCAGGTAGTGGGTGGCAATGTGGGTTTTTTCGTCTTCGGTGTAGCCCGACAGCCGAATCACTTCCATTCGATCCAGCAACGCGGGCGGGATGTTCATGGAGTTGGAGGTGGCAACGAACATCACGTCGCTTAGGTCAAAGTCGACTTCGGCGTAGTGATCGGCAAAGGTGTGGTTTTGCTCGGGGTCAAGCACCTCAAGCAGCGCACTGGAGGGGTCGCCACGAAAATCGGTGCCGAGTTTGTCGATTTCATCGAGCAAAAACAGTGGGTTGCGCGTGCCCACTTTGGTTAGGCTTTGCAACACCTTACCCGGCATGGCACCAATGTAGGTGCGGCGATGGCCGCGAATTTCGGCTTC
>RFXW01000170.1 GCA_009921245.1 Candidatus Fonsibacter lacus
GAAGGCTTGTCCGATTTGGTCAACACCGTTAAGCAGGTGCATCGCAATTTAAATCCCCGCCTGGAATTGATCGGTTTGTTGCGGGTCATGTTCGACCCGCGCATCAGCCTGCAACAACAGGTGAGCGAACAGCTGAAACGCCACTTTGGCTCCAAGGTGTTCGACACCATCATTCCGCGTAACGTGCGTTTGGCCGAGGCCCCCAGCTATGGCCAGCCGGGGGTGGTGTTTGATCCGTCTTCCAAGGGCGCCAAGGCCTTTGTTGAATTTTCATCCGAACTGGTGGCGCGCATGGCCACCACCACCGCATAAGGCATACTTTGGTAAGCAAAAAGAGCAAAGGCTTGGGCCGCGGCCTAGAGGCCTTATTGGGCCCACAAGGCTCACACGACGCCCCTTCCGACGCCATGCAATGGCTGCCGTTGCACCGGCTGCAAGCGGGCGTGTATCAGCCACGAACCGTGATGGACGAAGGCGCGCTGTATGAGCTGGCGGAAAGCATTCGCCAGCAGGGCGTGATGCAACCGCTGCTGGTGCGTGCCCTTAACCCGGCCCAGGGTACAGTCACCCACGAAATCATTGCTGGCGAGCGGCGCTTTCGCGCCGCCGCCTTGGCCGGCCTGGACGAGGTGCCGGTGCTGATCCGAGAGGTCGACAATCAGGGCGCGGCGGCCATGGCCTTGATCGAAAACATGCAGCGCGAAGACCTTAATGCGCTGGAAGAGGCCACCGGCCTACAAAGGCTGATCCAAGAGTTTGGACTCACGCACGACCAAGCCGCCCAAGCGGTGGGGCGCTCGCGCAGCGCCGCCACAAACCTGCTGCGCTTGTTGCACCTGGCCGAACCGGTGCAAAGTTTGTTAACGGCCGGTGACATCAGCATGGGCCACGCCCGCGCCCTGCTTGCCTTAGATAAGGCCACGCAAATCACCGCCGCGCATCAAATGGCGGTCAAGCGCATGTCGGTGCGAGAGGCCGAGGCCTTGGTAAAAAAACTCGCCGCCGAGTTCACTTTAAAGCCCAGTCGCCCGACCAAAGAAAAAAACCGCGACATACGGCGCGTAGAAGACGAGCTGTCCGATTGGCTGGGTGCCGCGGTGGAGGTGCGTTTGGGCCCGGTATCCAAGCGCGCGGGGCGGCAGCTGCAAACCGGCGAAATGCGACTGAAGTTTGGCTCGCTGGATGAGCTCAACGGCATCATCGACCGACTTCGCGCCGGCAAGCCTGCCGACGACTGATTAAAAAATCTTTCCGGGGTTGAGAATGCCCAGGGGATCCAGCGCCTGCTTAATGGCGCGCATTGCATGCACCGCTTCGTCACCGGCTTCGCGCAGCAAAAAGCCACGCTTGTGCAAGCCAATGCCGTGTTCGCCGGTGCAGGTTCCGCCCAACGACAACGCGCGCGCCACCACCGAGGCGTTAAGGCGTTCCACCAGCTCAAGCTCGGCGGCATCGTTGGGGTCGATCAGGTAGCCCATGTGAAAGTTGCCGTCGCCCACGTGGCCCACCAAAAAGTACTGCACCCCGGCGGCCTCGGCCTCGGCCACCGTGTGCGTGACGCATTCCGCCAATTGACTGATGGGCACACAGGTGTCGGTAGAAATCGCCCGACAGCCCGGCCTGGCTTGCAGCCCAGCAAAGTAGGCGTTGTGCCGTGCTGTCCATAGCTTGTTGCGCTCTTCAGGCGTATCGGCCCAAGAAAAATCCGACCCACCCCACTCGGTTGCCAGTTCTTTAACGGTTTCAATTTGTTCGGCCACGCCGCTGGGCGAGCCGTGAAACTCCATGAGCAACATGGGGTTCTCGGGCAGCGTGAGTTTGGCGTAGCGATTCACCATGCGTACGGTTTTGTCGTCGAGCAACTCGCAGCGCGCAATCGGCACCCCCAGCTGAATGATTTGAATGGTGGTGCGTACCGCCGCTTCCACCGATGGAAACGAACACACCGCCGCCATGACCGCCTCGGGCAATGGATACAGCTTGACGGTGACCTCTGTGATCACGCCCAGCGTGCCCTCGCTGCCCACCAGCAAGCGGGTAAGGTCGTAGCCGGCGCTGGACTTGCGCGCGGCCACGGCGTTGGTGCCGCTGGCGCGGGTGGCCGTCATGCCGCCCAGGCTGGCGTCGGCCCCGGGGTCAATGGGGAAAAACAAACCTTCGTTGCGCAACGCCTCGTTCAGCGCTTTGCGGGTGACCCCGGGCTGCACGCGTGCAATAAGGTTTTCGGGCTCGATCGACAACACCTTGTCCATGCGGCTCACGTCTAGGCTGATGCCGCCTTGGGTGGCCAACAAATGGCCCTCCAGTGAACTGCCCACCCCAAACGGAATCACCGGCACACGATGCGCCTGGCACAACGCCACGGCGTCGGCTACATCGGTTGTGTTGTGCGCAAACACCACCGCCGCCGGCGGCGGCACGTGAACAAACACCGACTCGTCGCGGCCGTGTTGCTCGCGCACCGCCATGGCGGTGGAGCATTGATCACCAAACCGGGCTTGCAGCGCCTCAATAAATTCAGGCGGCACGGGGCGCTGCGCCACCACGGGCAGTTCAGCGGGAGTAAGCGGGGCGTTCATGGCGGCAGGTTGTCCTAACAACACAAGATATCAAGCAATTATGCGGCAGCCATGGGGCTTTGCCCAGCCCGCGCATAATGCGCGTATG
>RFXW01000018.1 GCA_009921245.1 Candidatus Fonsibacter lacus
CCCTGGGCGTGTCGTTGGTGGTGGCCAATGGCGCGTTGATGATTTTTGGCAACATGCCCACTGTTATCAAGTCTGAGTTTTCATCGTCGGCGTGGACACTTGGGCCGTACGGCGGTGATGACGGCATGATGCTGTTCATCAACGAGGCACGCGGCGCCGCGGTCATGATGTCGGTGCTGGTGACATTGGCGGTGTACTACTTTATTTCGCGCACCACCTTAGGCAAAACGCTGCGCGCAGCGGCAGACAACCCCGAGGCTGCGACATACATGGGCATTGACGTGCAGCGCTCGCACCGTATTTCGTTTGCCGTGGGTGCGGCGATCACGGCGGTGGCTGGCGGGCTGGTGGCCACCTACTACCCGTTTCAGCCGTATGTTGGCTTGGAGTTCGTGGTCATCATGTACGCGGGTGTGGTGTTGGGCGGCTTGGGCAGCATCATGGGCGCGTTTTGGGGTGGTTTGATCATTGGTGTGGTGCAGCAAATGTCCACACTGGTGTTGCCCATGCAGTTACAAAACGGAATGATTTTTGTGTTGTTCTTGGCGGTTATTTTGTTCAGGCCGCAAGGCTTGTTCGGCAAAAACGTGGAGCGTGCCTAATGAAAAAACATTTGGACACGCCTGGGATCAAAGCCATCGGCGCGGTGGCGCTGGCTTTTTTGTTTGCCGGCTTTTGGATCGACGATCCCTACATTAAGCAAATCTTTATCAACGTCACCATTTGGGCCATGATGGGTGTGGCATGGAACGTGTTTTCGGGCTACACCGGCTTGGTGTCGTTTGGTCACGCCGCGTTCTTTGGCTTGGGTGTGTACACCGTGGTGATATTGGCCTTGGAATACGACGTGACGCCCTGGATTGGTATGCCGTTGGGCATTCTGGCGGGCGTCATTGCTGGGGCATTGATTGGCTTGCCCACCTTTAGGCTGCGCGGGGTGTATTTCGCACTGGCGATGTTGGCTTATCCATTGACGCTGCTTTACATCTTTGAGTGGCTGGGCTATCAAGAGCCGACCATTCCCATGAAGCGCGAAGACTCGTGGATGTTCATGCAGTTTGAGAACGACTTTTTCATGCTCGTGATCGGCGCGGTGTTGATGTCGGTGGCGGTATGGATTTCGTCGCGCATCCACGCCTCACGCTTTGGCTTGTCGTTGAGCGCGCTCAAGCAAAACGAACTCGCCGCCGAGGGCGTGGGCATCGACACCAAGGCATGGAAGCTGCGCGCCATCATGGTCTCTGGCGGTATCGCCGGAGCGGCTGGTGGTTTTTACGCGATCGTCTTTTTGGTGGCCACACCCAACAGCGCGTTTGGCATGCTCTCGTCTGCGCAGGCCATGATTGTGGCGTTGTTCGGTGGCGTCTCCACGGTGTGGGGGCCGGTGGTTGGCTCCATGATGCTGATTCCGTTGTCGGAGTTGTTTGAAGCCACCATTGGCCACTATTTGTTGGGCACGCGTGGTATTTTGTTGGGTGTGGCCATCGTTGTCATGATGCTTTACGCCCAAGACGGCTTGTTCCCCAAGTTGCGTGAGTGGTTGCTGCGTGGCCGCGACGAAGTCACCAAGCCGTCGTCGGTTGACGCGCCCCCAGCCATGGCCGATCAAGCGCCGCGTGTCATTGGCAGCGAGGTGGTGTTAAAGGTCAGCGGCTTATCCAAGTCGTTTGGTGGTCTCAAGGCCGTCTCGGATGTATCTTTTGAAGTGCGGCAGGGTGAGGTGCTGGGCATCATTGGTCCCAACGGCGCGGGCAAGACCACCATGTTCAACCTGTTAAACGGTTTCATTCGCGCCGATGCGGGTCGGGTTGAATACGGCAACCAAAACTTGGTCGGCATGGCGCCCAACCGGGTGTGTGCGCTGGGCGTGGGCCGTACGTTTCAGGTGGTGCGTCCGTTTCCTCGTATGTCGGTGCTGCACAACGTGGTGGTCGGTGCCTATGTTCGCGAGTCTGATGACAACGCGGCCTTTGAGGCGGCGCGTCTAGCCTTGGCGCGGGTTGGCATGCAGGCCTACGAAGACGTGTTGGCCGGCGGCCTGAACAGCTTGGAGCTGCGCCTCATGGAAATCGCTCGCGTGCTGGCCGGTCAACCCAAGTTGTTGCTGCTCGACGAGACCTTGGCCGGACTCGGCGGTGAAGAGGTTGAGGTGGTGCTGGGGGTGATCAGTCGCTTGGCCAGCGAGGGTCAAACCATTGTCATCATTGAGCACACCATGCAGGCCATGGTGCGCTTGGTGGATCGCTTTGTGGTGCTGGACCACGGCACGGTGTTGGCCTCAGGCAAGCCAGAAGAAGTGACCAAAAACCCGCTGGTGGTCGAGGCCTACCTGGGTAAGAAATGGATGGAAAATGCTCAGCATTAAGGAACTGCACACCTCTTACGGTGGACTCAAGGCGTTAGACAACGTCACCATCAAGATCGAGCCCGGTCAGTTTGTCGCCATCGTAGGTCCCAACGGTGCGGGTAAGACGACGCTTTTTAAGAGCATCTCGGGCACCGTCTCGGCCGAGCGTGGCGACATTCAGTGGCAGGGCCAAAGCATCATGGCGATGCCGCCGGCGCAACGCCCCGAGTTGGGCATCGCGCACGTGCCCGAGGGACGCCAGATGTTTCGCGAATTGACGGTGCTTGAAAACCTGGAGATGGGTGCCCAAACCGCCGAAGCCAAAAGCAATTGGACGCGTAATCTGGACCAGGTGCTGGGCTTGTTTCCGGTATTGGGTGAGCGACGCAACCAATTGGCCGGTACCTTGTCGGGCGGTGAGCAGCAGATGGTGGCGATTGGGCGTGGCTTGATGTCGGCGCCCAAGCTCTTGATGTTGGATGAGCCCTCGATGGGGCTGGCACCCAAAATCACCGACATGATCTTCGAACGCATCGAAGAAATCCACAAAGAAACCGATATCGCCATTTTGCTGGTTGAGCAGCGTGTGGCAGAGGCGCTCGCGTCATGTGATTACGGCTACGTGCTGCAGTCGGGGCGTATCGCGTTAGAGGGTACGCCCGAAGCGTTGATGAAGGACGAAACCGTCAGAAGCGTGTATTTGGGGTTGTAGATTTGTTTAGCCAAAAAAGGAGACTTGACATGGCAAAAGTAATGAAAAGACGCGTGCTGTTGAGCACGGTGGCGGCCTGCGCTGCCATGGCTGCCGGCGTGCAGCCGGTTCAGGCGCAAGCCAAAGAGGTGGAGGTTGCCCTGATCGCGCCGTTGACCGGCCCGTGGGCACGTTCCGGTGACTTGATGCGCAAAGGCGCGGAGATGGCCATTGAGGACATCAACGCCGCCGGTGGTATCAAGGCGCTGGGTGGCGCAAAAATGAAGCTGCACAGCGTGGACGCGGGTGACAAGCCCGAGACCGCACGTAACGCTGCACAGCGCATGATCTCGCAGTATCCCAACTTGGTTGGTGCAACGGGCTCATGGTTGTCATCGTTTACGCTGGCCATTACCGAGGTAACCGAGCGCGAGCAACTGCCCATGCTGACGTTGTCGTTCTCGGGGCAGATCACGGACCGCGGCTTCAAGTACATTTTCCAAACCTCACCCATCGCCAGCTCGATGTCTGAGGGCGGCGCCTCGGCGCTGATTGAATTGGGACGCCGCGCTGGCTCGCCCATCAAGAAGGTGGCCATTGTTTCTGACAACACCGCTGCGCCCATGGGCTTTACCAAGCCCATGCGCGAAGGCGATCTGTTGAAAAAACTCCAGGTAGAGAATGTTTACGACGAGATCTACACGCCGCCGCTCTCTGACGCCAGTGCGCCGGTGCAAAAGCTGCGTCAAACGCGCCCTGACGCCTTGTTCCTGATTCTCACGCCGCTTCAAGATTACAAAATCTTCTTGGACAAGATGGCAGAAATGGGTCTGGGCAAGGGCCGTTTGCCCGCCATGGGCAACAACGGTACGTTGAACTCCCCCGACGTGCTCAACATCATTGGCAAAGAAAAGATCGAAGGCATGATGAACATTTCAGCGAACCACGCTGGAAAGGGCATGGAGAAGCTGATCGCCGAATTCAAGGCACGCAAGGGCGAGCCTTGGATGGGGCAAGACCCGGCTTCGACCTATGGCGACATGTGGATCTTTAAAGAGGCCATGGAGATTTGCAAGTGCTCCGACAAAGTGGGTGTGGCCAACGCCATTCGCAACATGGACACCACCGAAGGGCCAGCCAAGTTCTTCCCAGGTGGCCGTGTGGCATGGGACGAGAAGGGCCGCCGCAAAGATGCCAAGTTGGTGATCACGCAGTGGCAAAACGGTGTGCCTGTGGTGGTGGCGCCTGCTGATATTGCATCGGCCGCCCCCATTTGGCCGAAGAAGTAAACGCCTAAGCGCGGCGTGGGGCAAGCACCACTTGCCCAGCGTCGCGCCGGTGTGTATTGCAGATACCTGGCCCTCGGGCCGGGTATTTTTTTGAGAAAGAATTTGCTATGACCCTCTCCCATACCACAGCGTTGCGCATCCATGGCCACGGTGACCCACAGGTGCTCGCGCTCGAAACGGTACCCTTGCCGCCGGTTGGCGACCACGACGCGTTGGTTGAGCAGCACATCATTGGTGTGAATTACATCGACGTGCAGCACCGCAGCGGTCGTTACCCCATCGCCGAGTTTCCAGCCATTCTTGGGGTTGAGGCCGCCGGGGTGGTGCAAGCGGTAGGCGCGCAGGTGCAGGGCCTAAGCGTGGGCGACCAGGTCGCCTATATTCATATTCCGATTGGCGCGTACGTGCACGAGCGGGTGTTGCCGGCCGAGCGCCTGATCAAGGTGCCGACACGGTTTGATTTGCCGCTGATAGGTACCACCATCAATCGCGCCCTGACCGCCCAGTATTTGGTGAAAGATTCGTTTGTGGTTCGTCCGGGCTGTACGGTGCTGGTGCATGCGGCCATGGGTGGTGTGGGCCAATTGCTGGTGCAGTGGGCGCGGGCCTTGGGCGCGCGTGTTTTGGGCACCGTTGGCAGCCAAGACAAGGTGGAGCCGGCACGCGCGCTGGGTTGCGACGCGGTGGTGTTGAGCACCGAGGCCGACATGGTGGCTCAGGTGCGCGCACTAACCCAGGGCGAGGGCGTGCACGCGGTGTACGACGGCATTGGCGGCGCCATGTTTGACCAGTCGCTGCATTGCCTGCGACCCTGCGGCACCTTGGTGAGCTTTGGCACGCCAGCGGGGCCGATCCCTCCGCTGGATGTGTTTCGGCTGAACCAAATGGGCTCGCTCTACGTGACCAGTCCCTCGATTTTCACGTTCATTAAAACGCGCGAGGAATTGCAGCGCCGCAGCGACGAGGTGTTTGCAGCGCTGGCCAACGGCACTTTAAAAGTCGCCCCGCCCACGCTGTATCCCTTTGAGCAAGCGGCGCAGGCTCATATCGATTTACAAGCGCGCCGCACCACCGGCAGTTTGGGGCTGCGGGTGGCGCGTTAGGCGGCGGTGCCCTTAGCTGGTCATGAAGTCAAGCTCGGGCATTAAATAACGCTTGAGCCCGGGGTAGTTTTCAATCATGGGGAAGTGCCCCATGCCCTTCATGATGGTGCAGCGTGAGCCTTTCACAACCTCGGCCACGGCTTCGGTCATGGCCGGGGTGGCTGAGTAGTCGTACTCACCCGTAAGCAGTGAAACCTTGCACACCTTGGTGTCTATGCGCTTAATGGTTTCGCGCGCGTCCCAGTCGAAGCTGTAGTAGTTGACGTCGCCAGCGTAAACGCCGGGCCCGCCTTGGGCGTAGTACCACCAGTTTTCGCGTACCGCTGACTCCGGGCTGTCGGGCGCGCACAAACCCATGGTGTAGCTGGCGCACAGCTCACCGCCGTGCACCGCCGGATGATGCAAAAAGTCGTTGTACCGACCCGGCGCAAAGGCTGAAGACTCCAGCCCAATAATGCCGCGCAACTCGTTGCCATGGTCGGCCGCCATTTGCAGCACGATGGCCCCGGCCATGGAGCACCCCATCAAAATCGGCTGCTCCAGCTCAAGACTTTGGTAAAAGCCGCGCACCACCTCGGCGTAGTGCGCCGTGGTGAGTTTGTACTTTTTGAGCCACCAGCCATCGGGCGGGGTCGATCGGCCGTGGTAGGGCAAATCAAAGGCGATCACGCGAAAGCGCGAGGTTACGTCGGTGTCGTTGAGCAAGTGGCGCCACTGGCGACTGTCGGCGCCGGCGGTGTGCATGCACACCAGCGCGGGCCCCTGTCCGGCCTCTTCAAAGTAAATGCGGTGGGCTTGCCCGCCAATGTTGGTTTGCACGTACCGCCCTTGAATGGGTTCAATGGTTCCCATGATTTATGCCTCCCGCATCAGGTTCATCATGCGCTGCAGCGCGCGCGCGTTTTGCATGGCCACCAAACCGTCGCCTTCAAGCACGAATTCGGGTACCCGCATCAGCATGGCAAAAAAATCGTTGTGCAAAGGTGGCGGTACCGGGCTTAGAAACTTCTTCCAAGTCGCCAGCGGCGCACAAAACCCAAACAACGGCCGACCGTCGATGCGAGGCGCCGGCCGGTGGCCAAGCAACTTGCCGCAGCCCACCTGCAACACGTGGCGTTGACCGTCGGCCGCCACGCTGAAGGTGGTGGTAAACCAATCGCCAATGGCGGCCATTTCCGCGTCGTGGTTGACGCGTGCTTGGTAACGCTCAAACCAAGGGTCGGATAAAAAATCATGTGTCATCGTTTCAGCCTCCGGTTTAGACAGTGGGCGCCACATCCAGACGCGCCACAATGCCTTGCAAGTCGTTGTGTGGTGCGGGGTATTTCTTCATAACCAGCGGGTCGTGCCCAGGGATGACGTGATCCGGTGATGACGCCAAGGCGTAGGCTTTGTGGTATCCCTCAATCATGTCGCCCACGTTGTACACCACAGGAAAAGGACGCTCATCTTCCATATTGGCGTAAAAGTGGCTGGCGTCTGAGGCCAGTACCACCCAACCCCGTGCGGTATGAACCCGCACCACCTGCAGGCCAGCGGTGTGTCCTCCCAAGTGATGCACGCTGATGCCCGGCGCGATTTCTTCGGCGCCATCGTGAAACACCACGCGATCGGTGTACAAGCGCTCAACCATGGCCACCACGTCGCCCAGACTAAAGGGGTAGCGCATGGTGCGATGGCACATGCAACGGCTGGTGGCGTATTGCATTTCTTTGTCTTGCAAGTGGTAGCGCGCGCCCTGAAACAGGTGCGAATTGCCGCAGTGGTCGTAGTGCATGTGGGTGATGATCACGTCAGACACGCTGTCGGCCTGCACCCCAAGCAGCTTAAGCCCCTCACTTGGGCAGCGCAAAAAGCGCCGACCGCGCTCGGCCGCGCCTTGAGCCGAGAACCCCGTGTCTACCACCCAGTGGCGGTTGGCCCCTTTAATTAACCACACGTAATAGTCCAGTGGCATGGGCACTTCGTGCGCGTCTCCACCAATGAAGTTGGCACCGCTCATGCGGTCATGCTCGGCGTATTTGATGGCGTAAATCTCGTAGTTTTCCACGGTGTCTCCTGTTGGCTAACGGTTTGAATTCACCTGGGCAAAAAGCTCAGGGAGTTGATTTTTTTTCACTTTGCCGGTGGTGGTCAGCGGCAGCTGCGCATCGCTGACCCACACCACATGCTGCGGTTGCTTATAGCGTGCCAGTCGGGTTTGGCAATGGCGTTGCACCGATTCGGTATCCGGTGTGGCACCGGCGCGCGCCACCAGCACCGCGCCCAGCACATGGTCATCGCCACGCGGCAGACCCGTGCAGTAAGCCGCCAGCACCAAAGGATGCTGCAACAGCACCTCTTCAACTTCCACCGGCGCCACGTTCATGCCGTCAACTTTGACCATTTCCTTGAGTCGGCCACGAAAATACAAGTAGCCTTCATGATCAAGCCAACCCAAGTCACCGGTGCGAAAAAAACCATCTTGATCAAAGGCTGCACGCGTCGCTTCGGGGTCGTTGTGGTAGCGCTTGAAGACATAGCCCTTGACGCGAATTTCACCCACCTCGTCGGGCGCACAAAGCGCTTCGGTTTCGGCGTTCACAATGCGCACCGAAACGCCTTCAAGCGCCCGTCCAACACTGGTTAATCGCTTGCTTAGCGGCTCTGAGGCGTCGGTGACGTTGCAGTTGCCATAGGTTTCGGTAAGACCGTAGATGTTGCATATTTCTTGGCAGCCAGCATCAACCAGGCGCTGAATTTGCTCGGGGCTGCCAATGGTGGCGCCACCGCGTAGCGTGGCCAACCGTGCCGGGTCGTAGCCCGGTGCATCAAACAGCGCTTGGGCCATGTTGGGGGTGCCGTAAAACAAGGTGCAGCGCTCGCGTTCAATAAGCGTCAGCGCGGCCTCGGCGTCAAAGTGTGGCTGCAACACCAAGCAGCCGCCGCGCGTGAACATGTTGAACAACGCGTTTTCGCAGCCCAAACCCCAAAACAACGACACCGCCAGCCAAAGCCGGTCGTTGCTGCCGTTGTGTTGCCGTGCGCCGATTTGCCACATGTTGGCAATCAGCGCGTCGTGCTGCAGCACCACCCCTTTGGGTAACGAGGTCGACCCCGAGGTGTAGAGCAAAAAACTATCGTCCGTTGGCTGCACCGCGGCCTTGGCTGCAGCCAACCGCTGGTCCGAGACGCTGTGGCCTTGCGCCTGCAGGTCTTGCCACGATAGGTCTGGTGCGGCTACGGCGGCGCCATCGCTGGCCAGCCCAACCCACACCACTTCTTGCAAGTCGGGCAGGCCCTGCGCCTCGGCCCGCAAGCTGGCCACCGATTGCGTGTAGTCGTGGCGTAAAAAACGGGGCTCGGCCAGCAACGTGCGCGTGCCCGAATGACGCAGCACATAACCCAACTCGGGCGTACTTAACCAGGTGTTGACGCCCACCATGACCGCGCCGATCGCGGTAATGGCAAAAGCCGCCACCACCCATTCGTTGCGGTTGCCCATGCAAATGGCGACGCGATCGCCGGCGGTTACCCCGCGTGCCATGAGCCCACGCGCGCAGGCGTTGACTGCCTCTTCGAATTCGGCGTAGGTAAGCCGCTGCTGCGCGTCCACCAACACCTCGTGTTGCCCAAAGCGCTGCGCTTGCTCACGCATCAAGTCGGGCAAGGTTTGGCTAACCGGGGGCACCAGGGGCATGGCATCGCTCATTGGACAAACATAACAAAGTGATTTTGTGGCCAATGGCCCGCCCTGACAGTCGCGCGCTTGATAGGCAGGATCAGCGCCCTGGCGGCGGTGGCATTACCATGGGCGCCATGCAATCCCATACCTCTGCCGCTGCCTTGGGCCGATTTCGCGTGTTGGACCTGTCCCGGGTGAGGGCTGGGCCAAGTTGTGCGCGGATTTTGGGCGATTTTGGCGCCGATGTGCTGCGTATTGAGCCGCCCGCCGGGGTCGACCCCAACGAGTCCATGTTTGCCGCCAACCGTGACAAAGGGGATTTTCAAAACCTGAACCGCAACAAACGTGCCATGACGCTGAATTTGCGCACCGAGGCCGGGCGCGAGGTGTTGATGCGATTGGTGCGGCACAGCGACGTGGTGATTGAGAACTGGCGTCCCGATGTCAAGCGGCGCTTGGGGCTGGACGATGCGGCGTTGCGCGCCGTGAACCCGCGTGTGATTTTGGCCAGCATTGCCGGATTCGGTCAAACCGGCCCTTACGCCAGCCGGCCTGGATTCGATCAAATTGTGCAGGGCATGGGGGGGCTGATGAGTGTCACCGGCCACCCAGGCGGTGGTCCGGTGCGCGCCGGCTTGGCCGTGGCCGACTTAAGCGCCGGCTTGTACGCCGCCATTGGCGTGCTGGTGGCGCTGCTTGAGCGTGAGCAGTCGGGGCAGGGGCAGTGGGTGCACAGTTCACTGTTGCACGCCCAAATCGCGATGATGGATTTTCAAGCGGCGCGGTATTTAAACGAAGGGCAGGTGCCGCAGCAAGAGGGCAACAATCACCCCACAAGCTCCCCCATGGGCTTGTTCCAGGCCAGTGACGGCACCTTTAATCTGGGTGTCACCGGCGAGGGCCTGTGGCAGCGTTTGCTGGATGTGTTGCAGCAGCCGGCGGCGCTGGCTGATCCACGCTTTGCCACGGAGGCGCTAAGGGTGCAGCATCGCCAGCCGCTGAACCAAGCGTTGCAAGTCATTTTTGGTGCGCAAACGGTCAGCCATTGGGTCACGCAACTCAATCAGGCTGGCGTGCCCGCGGGCCCGGTGTACGACATGGCGCAAGTGTTTGCCGACCCTCAGGTGCAGCACCTGGGCGTCGCGCAGGCGCTGACGCACACCGACGGCACATCCAAACAGTACGTCACCCAGCCCGTGACGCTTAGCCGCACCCCAGCCAGTGTGCGTCAGCCAGCGCCGGCCTGGGGCGAGCACACCGATGACGTGTTGACCGAGCTGGGTTATTCAACCGATGAAGTGGCGCGCATGCGCGAGCAAGGGGTGGTGTGATGACAGGAACGATTGAACTTGAGCGGCGCGACCACGTGGCCTGGTTGGTGATCAACGACGAGGCCAGGCACAACGCCATGAGTCTGGCAATGTGGCACAGCTTGGCGCAGCACGTGCATGCCCTAGAAGCCGATCCTCAGGTGCGGGTGGTGGTGCTGCGCGGCGCTGGGCACAAAGCTTTTGTCTCGGGCGCCAACATCAGTGAATTCGAGCAAGTCAGAGGCTCGGCCCAGGCCACTGAGGCATACAACGCGGCGGTGGCAGCGGCGCAGTCGGCGCTATCGAATGCGCGCATGCCGGTGATCGCCGCAATCTCTGGCATTTGTTTTGGCGGTGGCATGGGCTTGGCCCTGAGCTGCGATATCCGATACGCCAGCCAAGACGCTCGTTTTCGTATCCCAGCGGCACGCTTGGGCTTGGCCTACGCCTACGACGGCGTGCGTGCCCTGCTGCAACAACTGCGCCCAGCCGATTTGGCTGAGGTGTTGTTTGCCGCGCGCATTTTTTCGGCGGATCAAGCGCAACAGGCTGGCATGGTTAACACCTTGTGCGACGACGTTTTTGCGCACGCCGAGGCCACCGCGCAAGCCATTGCGGGCAACGCGCCGCTGTCGGTGGCGGCGGCCAAGCGCGCCATGCGCGACATTTTGGCGGGTCAGCCCGAAAGCCAAGCCATGCGCGCCATGGCCGAGGCCTGCTTTGACAGCGCCGACTACAAAGAGGGGCGCCTGGCTTTTGCCGAGAAACGCGCACCTGTGTTTCAGGGGCGCTAGCCCGCGGCGTAAGCCCTACAGCTCGACGGTGTCGAACTCGGCGGGCAGGATGATCTCGAGCAACTCGCAGTCATCGGAGTAGTCGAGCACGGTGTGCTTGATGCCGGGTGGCTGCGTCCAGCAGCTGCCCTCGCGCATCACCTGCGTGCCTTGGCCTTCGTATTCGCCCACCATCCAGCCCTTGAGCACGTAAATCATTTGAAAATTGACGGCGTGGTAGTGGCGTTTGGAGACGTCTTTGGGCTTGCACGGTGGGATGAGTTTGATGACATGGGCTTGCACCGCGCCGTTGGTGGCTTTGGCAATGCCCAGGTCGCGGTAGGCGGCGTACTTGCGCAGACCTTTTTTAAAGTCTTGCGCCTTGTAGTGCGACACCACAAAAGGTTGCTTGGCATCCCATTGCGTGGTGCTTGGGGCTTTTTTGGCGCGGCTAGGCTTGTTGGGGCTGGTTGGCATCTCAGGGCTCCTTGGGTTAGGCCGCGCCTTGCGGGCGCAGCTCGATCAAATCGGGGCAGCAGGGCGGCTCGGTGGTCACGGCGTACAGCACCGCTTGCGCAACGTCTTGCGCGCTCAGTGGCGCAAAGCGACGCGCCGCCAGTGAGGCCAGCACCTCGGGGTGGTCGCTGCTGGCTCGAATGTCGGTATCCACCATGCCCGGGGCCACCTCGGTCACGCGCAGCCCTTGCCCTTGCAATTCCAGCCGCATGGCCCGCGCCATGGCCGAAAGCGCGTGCTTGGTGGCGGCATAGACCGAGGCCATACGGAACACCTCACGCGCGCCAATTGACGTGACAAAAACCAACTGCCCCTGCCCTCGCGCCACCATGTGCCTGGCGATCGCCTGGCTGATACGAAAAGCCGCCAGCACGTTGGTTTGAAACATCCATGCCGTGTCTTCGTCGGTGATTTCAAGCACCGGGGCATAGCGTAAAACCCCGGCGTTGTTCACAAAGACGTCTACCTGGGCCGCGGCGTTGGCCAAGTCCGCGGCAAACCCGGCGTCGTTGAGGTCGCCTGCCAGTGTTTGAATACGCCCATCGGCGGCCTCGGTTTGTAGGGTGCTCAGCGCGTCCTCGCGCCGCCCCGTGGCCAGTACCTGGGCGCCGGCTTGGGCCAACGTCAGCGCGGTGGCGCGCCCGATGCCAGCGCTTGCGCCCGTCACGAGAATCCTACGCCCCTCAAGTGGCAGCATGGCTTATCTCCTTAATGTATAAAAAAATCGTAGCACCACCGCTGCCACATGACCATGGTTTAAGGCGCTCGGGCTGTCACCCATGCGCACCGTTGGTCTCGGGTAACGCGTGGTGTCGCCACAGCAGCATCAGCACCAACAACGCGCCACCGGCGGCCACCGAAAACAGAATGCGCTCCGAGGTGAGATCAATCAGGCGTCCGCCCGCGGCGGCGTTCACGGCTTGGCCGCCAAACAGCGACAGCGCAAACAAACTCACCCCCAGGCCGCGTTGCGGCGACATTTCGGTGGCCTGTACCTGAATTTGGTTGTGCACCATGAACAAGCCATACCCTCCGACCACACAAAACGGAGGCAGCGCCCACCACACCGGCAGCCAGGCCAAAGCCAAAAAGCTCAGCACCTGCATGGCGGTGCCTGCCAACAAGAGGGTAGAGCCCGGCACGCGCGGCAGCACCCACCGCGCGCTGCGTGCATAAATGAGGCCACCCAGGCTGAACAACGCCACCATGGCCCCAGCGCTGCCCACGCTTAAGTTCAGGTTGTGCGTGAGATGACTGGGTAAAAAAGCCGCGGCGCCGTAGGTGAGCGCGCCCTCGGTGGCGCCAATCACCAGCACCCTGCGGGCGCGCGGCAGTCGCCACAAATTGATCATGCTGCGCACGTGCGCACGGGCCGCTTGCCAGGCCGGCGCGTGCGCCACCAAGGGCTCGGGCAGCGCCACGCCACGCCAAAACAAGAGTGCGGCAATGCCGGTAAAACCCAGTGCCAGCAGCGCAAAACTTACCCGCCAGCCGACCCAGCCAATCATCAACCCGCCCAGCCATTGGCCTGCCATCGCGCCCAACACCGTGGCGCTCATCAACCGCGCCAGCGTGGCTTGACGCTCGCGCAGGGCAACGTGGTCGCCAATCCAGGCCAACACCATGGGCACAATCCCGCCCGCGGCAAAGCCGGCCAACATGCGCGAGGCCAGCAGCGCCGGCAACGACGGTGCCACGGCGCACAGCGCGGCGGCCACCGCACAGGCCACGGTGGCCAGGTGAATCACGCGGTACTTGCCAACCCGGTCGGCCACGCCGCCGGCAAACAACTGCATCAGCCCATAGCCCAGCGCGAACCAATACGCATCGAAAACATGCTGACAAACCCCGCCATGGCCAGTAGCCGCAAAGCGCGGGACAGTGTGTCGGGATTAACCGCAGCAGGGGTGGGGTTCATGCGGAATAAATAAAAAGTAGCTGCCAGCATAGCCCACCCTTGGCGTGGGGGCGTGCGCCTTGGTGACGGGCCCAACCACCGGCCCTGACTACACTTGGCGCTTTGCGCGTCAGCCAATGGGAGCTGCAGTGGCCAATCCTCGTCTACCTTATCGTTTCTCCGACAGCGGCCCCGCCTTAAAGCCTGCGGCCGCGGGTCGGGTGTTGGTTCATTTGGTGGTGAATGTGGAGCATTGGGTGTTCGATGCAGCCATGCCGCGCACCATCATCACGCCACCGCACGGCAAAGAGACCATTCCCGATGTGCCCAACTTCAGCTGGGCCGACTACGGCATGCGCGCCGGTTTGCCGCGTCTGTTGCGCGCCATCACCGAGCGCGGGCTGACCGCCTCCACCAGCATCAACGCCAGCGTGATTGAGGCTTATCCGCAAGCCGCCGAGGCCATGCTCAACGCCGGTTGGGAATTCATTGGGCACGGCGTGCACCAAAAAACGCAAAACACCGCCGGCGATGAGGCCGCGCTGGTGCAGCAGTCGCTGGACATTTTGCAGCGCTTTACTGGGCAGCCCACCCGCGGTTGGCTTAGCCCCGGCTTGCGTGAGACGCATGACACCCCAGACATTCTTAAGGCGCAGGGCGTGCAGTATCTGTGCGATTGGGTGGTGGACGACGTGCCACAGTGGATGCAGACCAAACACGGGGCGCTGCTAAGCGTGCCCTACAACCTTGAGGTCAACGACTCCATCATCTACGCCATTGAAAAGCACGACTCCGAGCAAATGTTCGAGCGTACGGTGCGCACGCTGCGTTTGTTCGAGCGCGAATCCGAGCGCACCCCACGCGTGTTTGCCATTGGGCTGCATCCGCACCTGATTGGGGTGCCGCATCGCTTCGAGTCGTTTGAGCGCATGCTGGACACGCTCATGGCCTCAGACGCGGTGGGCTTTGTGCAAGGCCGCGATATTTACGATTGGTACGCCGCGCAAGTACCTGCTCCCTAAACTTTCTCGGAGTTCGCATGGACACACAACTCAAAGGCCAGCGGGTGCTGGTCACGGGTGGCTCAAAAGGTATTGGCTACCAAATCGCCCTGACCTTTGCGCAAGAAGGTGCGCACCCGATTTTGGTCTCGCGCACCCAGGCCTCGTTGGACGAAGCCGCGCAGCGCATGGAGCAGGCCACCGGCATACGCCCGCAGGTGGTGGCGGCCGATTTGTCTGATCCGGCCGCACCGCAGGCGCTGCTGCAACAAGTGGGTGAGGTGGACGTGCTGGTGAACAACGCCGGGGCCATTCCCGGCGGCGATATTCAACAAGTCGACGACGCCACATGGCGCCGTGCCTGGGACCTTAAAGTTTTTGGCTTCATCCACATGACGCGCGTGTTTTTGCCGGGCATGGAGCAACGCCAGCGCGGCGTGATACTGAACATCATTGGCCAAGCCGGTGCCGCGCCGCGCGCCGACTACATTTGTGGCTCCACCGGCAACGCCGCGCTCATGGCGTTTACTTGCGCCATGGGTGGCGCCAGCGTGCAACATGGTGTGCGCATTTTTGGTATCAACCCCGCACCTACGCGCAGCGATCGCATGGAGAGCCTGATGCGGTTTCAAGCCGAGCAGCGTTTGGGTGATCCTGAGCGCTGGTTTGAACTGACCAAGAACTTGGCTTTTGGTCGACTGATCGAGCCCGACGAGATTGCTAAACTTGCCGTGTTGTGTGCCTCACCGCTTTGCGGATATTTGTCGGGCACCGTCATCAACGTCGATGGTGGCATGCCCTACGCCACCCCCCGATACTGAACCAAACAAGGAAAACTGTGTCAGCCACTGAATCCGACATAACCTACCCCGAGCTGCGCGAAGGGGTGCGCAGCGTGGTGTCTCAATTCGACTCGCGTTATTGGCAAGAGGTGGACGACGCCCGTGCCTACCCCGAGGCCTTTGTGCAGGCGCTGACCGACGCTGGCTGGCTCTCGGCCTTGATTCCTGAGGCTTATGGCGGCTCGGAACTCAGCCTAACCGAGGCCTCGGTGATCATGGAAGAGATCAACCGCGCCGGGGGTAACTCGGGCGCGTGCCATGGCCAAATGTATGTCATGGGCACGGTGGTGCGCCACGGATCCGAGGCCCAAAAGCAAGCGTTGCTGCCCAAGATTGCCGCCGGTGAGTTACGCATGCAGTCCATGGCGGTCACCGAACCGACCACCGGCTCCGATACCACCAAACTTCGTACCACCGCGGTACGCAAGGGTGACCACTACGTGGTCAATGGTCAAAAGGTGTGGACCTCACGCTTGCAGCACTCCGATTACATGTTGCTGCTGGCCCGCACCACACCACTGGAGCAAGTGGCCAAGCGAACCGAGGGCTTGTCGGTGTTTTTGGTGGATGTGCGCGAGGCCGTGGGCAAGTCCATCACGGTGCGGCCGATCCGCAACATGGTGAATCACGAAACCAACGAAATCTTTATCGACGGTTTGGAGATACCGGTAGAAAACCGCATCGGCGAAGAAGGCAAGGGCTTGCGCTACATCATGGACGGCTTAAATGCCGAGCGTATCCTGATCGCCGCCGAGTGCATTGGCGACGGCTATTGGTTTGTCGACAAGGCCGCGGCCTACGCCAATGAGCGGGTGGTGTTTGGGCGCGCCATTGCCAACAACCAAGGCATTCAGTTTCCCATTGCGCGTGCGCATGTCAACGTGGAAGCGGCCAGCTTGATGCGTTACGACGCCGCCAAGCGCTTTGACGCCGGTCAAGCCTGCGGCGCGCAAGCCAACATGAGCAAGTTACTGGCCGCCGATGCCTCCTGGGAGGCCGCCAATGTCTGCTTGCAAACCCATGGTGGCTTTGGCTTTGCCGCCGAGTACGACATTGAGCGCAAGTTTCGCGAAACACGCCTGTACCAAGTGGCGCCAATTTCAACCAACCTCATCTTGTCGTATATCGGCGAGCACGTCTTGGGCATGCCCAAGTCTTACTGATGCCCGCGCTCGGCGGCTTGGCGCCACCGCTGAGCGAGCCATCTTCCCCATTGCAACAGCGCGTGGTCGTGTCCCGGCGCCGCCAGCGCTTGCACTGAGATCGGGCCGTTAGGGCTGTTGGCCGGCATGGCCAGTGCCGGGCAGCCCAACACGTTGGCCAACGCGCACCAATCGGCTTGATCCACCGGTGGGCCCTCTGCGGCACGCGGGGCGGTGTGGTTCAGTGTGGGCAACAACCATACGTCGGCGTGTTGCCACAACAATGCTGCCGCCGCGCGCACCGCCGCCAGCGCCTGCCGCGCTTGCCCAAGGCGTTCAGTGCCAGCCTTTAAGGGGTAGCGCAACATCGCCTGGGTGGTTGGGTCAAGGCCGGTCAGCTCATGGCCCAGTTGGCTTTGCCAATACGCCAAGCCGTCGCTCTCGGCCAACAGCAGCGCGTGCCGCCGCAGCGTGCCGGCTTGCCATTGGTCAAGCCACGCCGGCGGCGGGGTCACAAGCGGCGTGCTTGGCGCCAAAGCCTCGCACCAAGCCTGCCAAGCGCGCTGCAGCGGCGGCGCAAGTGCCGACCCAGGCGGCAGCAGCACGCCCAGTCGCGGTGTTTGCTTGGCCAACGCTGCCACGGTGTCACTGGGTGGCGGTCCTAGCATCTGCCCAAGCGCAATCAAATCGTCCACGTCGTGCGCCAAGGGTCCAACCACGTCCAGTGCGCGCGACAGCGGGATCACCCCCTCGGTGGCCAGCGCACCGTGCGAGGGCTTAAAGCCCACCAACCCGACATACGCCGCCGGGATACGCACCGAACCCAATGTGTCGGTACCCAAACCCATGGCACAAAAGCCAGCGGCTAAAGCCGCGGCCGTGCCACCGCTGGAGCCGCCCACCAAGTGTCCAGGCAGGCGCGGGTTGTCGCAGCGACCGTGGTGTGGGTTGTCGGTGCTGCCACCCAAGGCGCACGCGTCCATGTTGGTTTTGCCTACCAGCACGGCGCCAGCGGCGCGCAATTGCTGCACCAAGGGTGCATCGGCGCTTGGTACGCGGTGCCGCCACGCCTCGGTGCCTGCGGTGCAGGGCATGCCGGCCACATCGATGTTGTCTTTGAGTGCCACCGGCACGCCGTCCAACGGCCCCAAAGGCTGACCCTGCGCCCAGCGTCGTGTACTGGCCTGCGCTTGTTGGCTTGCGGTGTCGTTGGCCACATAAAGAAAACTGCGCAAGTGCCCGTCCTCGGCGGCGATCCGTTGTTGGCAGGTCTGCCACACCTGACTTGGTGTTCGAGTGCCCTGAGCGTAGTCACGCTGTAAGTCGGCAAGGGTGAGGCCGTGGGTTGGGTCAGGGCAGGGCGGGTTCATAAAATGGCACCACGATCATGGTTGGCAACAACGAGTGTAAGAGGTAACCCATGCTTTTTATGTTTTATATGCTGGATGCACCGGGCATGGACCAAAAGCGCGCACAGATTCGACCCCAGCACAAAGCCTACTTGGGTCAACAGGCGCATGCCATTGCCTTTGCCGGCCCGCTGTACAACGACGACGCCACACGAGCAATGGGCAGTTTGCTGGTCATCGATTTCGACTCGCTGGCCTCGGCCCGCCAATGGCTGACGCATGAGCCCTTTACGCAAGCGGGGATTTACGGCGAGGTTACCATTCGCCCTTTTGAAAATTTATGGCCGCAGCGCGTAGGCTTTGTGCCGCCGACGGCGTAACCATTTTTTAATTCCTTACCTGAGCATGCCATGAACGACGCTTTACTTGACAGAATGTTTTTACAAGCCCGCACCGCCAATGGCTTTACCGACAAGCCAGTGGACGCCGACTTGCTGCGCCAAGTTTACGATTTGGCCAAAATGGGCCCAACCTCCATGAACACCCAGCCCACACGCTACGTGTTCCTCACCACCCCCGAGGCCAAAGCCAAGCTCATGCCAGCGCTGTTACCGGGTAACGTGGACAAAACGCAAAGCGCACCGGTTACCGTGATCGTTGCCACCGACACCCGTTTCTTTGAATTCATGCCAACCGTTTGGCACGGCGAGGGCGCGCAGGCGAATTTTGAAAACAACCCCGCCATGGCCCAAGCCACGGCAACGCGCAACGGCACCTTGGGTGGGGCTTACTTCATGATGGCCGCGCGCGCCTTAGGTTTGGATTGCGGGCCCATGAGTGGCTTTGACTTAGGCAAAGTGAATCAAGCCTTTTTTGCCGACGGCCGCTACCAAACGAACTTCTTGATCAACCTAGGCTACGCCGACGCAAGCAAGACCTTTGCACGCAACCGCCGGCTTGACTTTGACGAAGCCTGCCAAATACGCTAACCCCTTGGAGCCCAGCGGCGTTTAGGCGAACAACGCGTCGTCAAAAATGGCCACGGCGCGCGTCCAGCCCGCCGAGGCGCCACGAATTTTGTGTGGAAAGCAGCTGATATAAAAGCCGCTGCTGGGCAACGACTCCAAGTTATGCAGCTTCTCAAGGTGGCAGTAGCCAATGTCGCGTCCCGCTTTGTGTCCCTCCCATATCAGCGAGGCGTCGCCGGTGGCGCCGTATTTTTGCGCGGTGTGTACAAACGGGGCGTCCCAGCTCCACGCGTCGGTGCCGGTGAGGCGAACGCCCCGCTCCAGTAGGTACATGGTGGCGTCATAGCCCATGCCACAACCCGAGCTCACGTAGTCGGGCTGGCCATAACGCGAACCGGCGCGGGTGTTGACCACCACGATCTCCAGCGGCGACAGGGTGTGGCCTATGCGTTCGAGTTCGTTGGCCACATCTTGTGCGGTGACCACGTAGCCATCGGCCATGCCAGTGAAATCCAGCTTCACACCCGGCTGAAAGCACCACTCCAATGGCACCTCGTCGATGGCGATGGCGGGTTTTTTGTCGCCCAGCGCTTTGTCCATGGTGCTATGAAAGTGATACGGCGCGTCCAAGTGGGTGCCGTTATGGGTGCACAGCTGCACCATTTCCACCGCCCAGCCTTCGCCGTCGGGCAGGTCTTCTTTTTTTAGGCCAGGGAAAAACGGTGCAATTTGTTCGTAAGTTTGCTCGTGGGTGAAATAGTCGATGTTGGGTTTGAAGGCTGGCGGATCACTCAACACGTCGTTTTCCAAAAAGATCGACAAATCAACAAATCGGCGGGTCATGGTTTGTTTCCCCAGGGTTTGATTCAATCCTGCACACCAAAGTGTGCATGTTCATGCAAGATGCCCAATCATCGTAGCCGATGGTAAACACATCGCCAAGGGCCAGTGACCGCATAACCACCGAGACGCGTCGCCTCGGGGTAGACTGACGCTTTGCTTGGTACCGGGGGCGTCACCCCAAACAAACAACCCATAGGAGTTAACGGCCATGCACTTACTTAATTTCATCGGCGAAGACGGCGCCACCCGGCTGGGCGTGATCAAAGACGACGCGGTGGTGGATTTAACCGCCCGCGGCTACCCCGCCAGTGTGGACGAGTTGCTGCGCAGCGGCCAGGCGCTGATCGATGCCATTCAAGCAGACTGGGACGCCCTTACCGCAGCGGTGCCCATGGCCAACATCAAGTGGCTGCCACCTGTGCTCAATCCCAGCAAGGCCATCGCCGTGGGGTTGAACTACGTCGATCACGCCGCGGAGTCGCCCTACAAAGACGCGCCCACCTACCCGGTGTTGTTCCACCGCTTCCCGTCGTCTTGGGTGGCGCACGACAGGCCTCTGATCCGTCCGCGCATCTCCGAGCAGTTCGACTACGAGGGTGAAATCGCCGTGGTCATTGGCACCGCCGGTCGCTACATCAAGCCCGAGGATGCACTCAAGCACGTGGCGGGTTATTCACTGTTCAACGATGGCTCCATTCGCGATTACCAGTTCAAGTCGCACCAGTGGATGATGGGCAAAAACGTCGATGCCACCGGTAGCTTCGGCCCCACGTTGGTCACCGCCGACGCGCTGCCAGCCGGGGCCGAGGGGTTGCAACTACAAACCCGGCTCAACGGGCAAACGCTGCAAGATGCCAACACCCGCGACATGATTTTTAAGGTGCCTACCTTGGTGGCCACGTGCTCCGAGGTGTTTGCCTTGCAGCCGGGCGACGTCATCATCTCTGGTACGCCGGCGGGTGTGGGCTTTGCCCGCAAGCCCGCCATCTTTATGAAAGCCGGCGATGTGGTTGAGGTGGAGGTGCAAGGCTTGGGCGTGTTGCGCAACACCGTACAAGACGAGGCTTAACCCACCGACCCGGCGCAACCCATGCACCTAACCGACCGCGCGCCCTACCAAGCCCTGCCGGATCGCCCGGTGTTGCAGGGGCTTGATGGCGCGCGTTTGCTGGTGTGGGTGATTGTGAATGTGGAGCACTGGCGCATCGACGGGCCGATGCCGCGGACGGTGCTAAGCCCACCCATGGGGCAGCCGCTGCAGCCTGACTTGCCCAATTGGGCTTGGCACGAGTATGGCATGCGGTCGGGTTTTTGGCGTTTGCATCAGGCCTTGTCAACGCGAGGCATGGTGCCGACCCTGGCCATCAACGGGCGGGTTTGCGACACCTATCCGCGTGTCGCAGAGGCGGCCCTTAAGGCCGGTTGGGAGTTCATGGGACATGGCTTGGTGCAAGGCCCTACGCACCATGTCGCGGATCAGGCCGAAGCGGTCGCGCAAACCATGGAGACCATCCGGCGCTTCACGGGGGCGGCGCCGCGCGGCTGGGAAAGCCCAGGGTTGACCGAAACCGACACCACGCTCGATGTTTTGTCGGCCGCAGGGGTGGATTACGTGGCCGATTGGGTGTTGGACGACTTGCCCACGTGGTTGCACGCCACGCCGCGCCCGATGTTGTCGGTGCCCTACACGGTGGAGATCAACGACATCCCCTTAATGGCCATTCAGCACCATACCGGCGACGAGTTGTTGCATCGCGGGCGCAAGCAGTTGGAGCGGTTGGCCCAAGAGTCGCTGCAACAACCCCGAGTCATGGCCATCAGCGTGCATCCATACATTACTGGCGTGCCGCACCGCATCGGCGCGTTTGAGCAGTTACTCGACGCGGTGTTGCACACGCCGCAAGCGCGCTGCGTGCCCGGCGTGGCCATTGCCGACTGGTACGCAGCCCAGGTACCTGCGCCGGCGGCTGCGGTTTAAGCCGCAGGTGCAACCTCCGCAGCCGGTTGGCTGCTGCCAATGGCGGCATTGACGCGTGGCATCACCTCTTCGGCCATCAACTCCATGGAGCGTCGGCCCAGTGCCGGGTCTTGCCAGTCGTGGCAGGCGTAGAGCAAGGTACCAAAGTCACCCACTTGCTCTCGAAACGCCAAAATCTGGTCCACCACGCTGTTGACTGAGCCAGCCAACACCAGCTTGGGGGTTACGGTATCGGCAGAGACCGATTCGTCGGGCTCGTTTTGATCCAGCTTAAACAGATTCGATCGCCCCGCAAAGCCCACCAGTTTGCGCGTCAGTTGTTTGAAGTAGAAGTGGTAAGGCCCACCCGCTTCGTGCGCGTAGCGCTTGGCGAGTTGGTCGTCGTCTTTGGTCACAAAAATGCTTTTGGCCACCCGCCACTCGCTCACCTGAGGTGGGCGCTGGGCTTGGGCACAGCCTTGCACGTAACTGTCCCAGTGCGTGCGCACCCATTGCGGCAACAAAAAGTTGGCCGAAATCGGCATCCAACCGCGTGCCGCCGCTGCCGTTACGCCCTTAGAAAACGGCGCCACCGCGGTGACCACAATCGGCGGCCGTGGGGACTGATACGGCTTGAGGATGATGCCTTGCCCAATTTCCGCAATCATGGTGCGCTCGG
>RFXW01000171.1 GCA_009921245.1 Candidatus Fonsibacter lacus
CTGTGGCAAGACTTTGGCTTGGCTGACCATGGGCACCATGCATGAACCCGCTTAACCTGTTGGCCCATTGGGGCGCGGCCACCCGCCAGTGGCTTGCCAATTGGGGTGCCGGGGCGCGCTTGGCCGGGGCCATCTTGCGCGGCACCGGCATTGTTTGGCGGCGTCCGGCGTTGCTGCGCGACCAACTGCACTTTTTAGGCAACCACTCGTTGGCCATTGTGCTGGTGGCGGGCTTGTTTGTGGGCTTCGTGCTGGGGTTGCAGGGCTACTACACCTTGCAGCGCTACGGCTCGGCCGAAGCCTTGGGGTTGTTGGTGGCGCTGAGCCTTACCCGCGAGCTTGGCCCGGTCATCACCGCGTTGTTGTTTGCGGGGCGTGCGGGTACCTCGCTCACCGCCGAGATTGGCTTGATGCGTGCAGGGGAACAGCTTGCGGCCATGGAAATGATGGCCGTGGACCCTGTGCGCCGTGTGCTGGTGCCGCGTTTTTGGGGTGGGGCGCTGGCCATGCCCATGCTGGCGGCGATATTCAGTGCCGTCGGCATCATGGGCGCCTATGTGGTGGGGGTATGGCTGATTGGCGTGGACGCCGGTGCGTTTTGGAGCCAAATGCAGTCGGGTGTTGACGCGTGGGCCGACGTGGGCAACGGCATGATTAAAAGTGTGGTGTTTGGCCTCACCGTGACTTTTTTGGCCCTGTTGCAGGGCTACGCCGCCAAGCCCACCCCCGAAGGCGTGGCGCGCGCCACGACCCGTACGGTGGTCATGGGCTCTCTGGCGGTGTTGGGGCTGGACTTTATACTCACGGCTTGGATGTTTCAGCTATGACGTGTTGCGCCGCGCTTCCTAACCAACCCATCGCCGCCGCCGGCGCTGGGGCCAAATCATGACCCGTCACCCGGTCGACGTGTGGGTGGGCGCGCTGGTGGTGCTGTCGGGCTTGGCGTTGATTTTTTTGGTCTTGCAGTCGGCTAACCTACTGCAAACCCAGTGGTCGGGCGACACCTACCAGGTGCGGGCCCGATTCGACAACATCGGCGGTCTCAAACCCAAGGCTGCGGTCAAGGCCGCCGGCGTGGTGGTGGGGCGGGTGCGCAGCATTGAGCTCAACGGCACCAGTTATCAAGCCGAGGTGGTGATCGATCTGGACGGTCGCTACCAATTTCCACGCGACAGCAGCCTGCGCATTCTCACCAGTGGTCTGTTGGGTGAGCAGTACGTGGGCATTGGTGCAGGTTTTGAAGACAAGTACTGGGGCGATGGCGAGGGCGTCTCGCGCACCCAATCGGCGGTGGTGCTCGAAAACCTGATTGGCCAGTTTTTAATGAATGCCGCCAACCGTGAGGGCTCGGCCGCCCAATAGTGGCCCCATGGTAATGACTTCATACCCTCATCGCGCCGCGCAATGGCTTGTTCTAACCGCTGTGTTGCTGTTGTCGGGCTGTGCCTCAGCGCCCTCGGGGGCGCCGAGCGACCCCTTTGAGTCCACCAACCGCGCGGTCTATCAGTTCAACGACGACTTGGACCGTGCCGTACTCAAGCCCGCGGCGCAAACCTGGCGCGAGGTGGTACCCGAGCCGGCGCGCGACGGAGTGGCCAATTTCTTTCACAACCTATCCGACCTATGGTCGGCCCTTAATCATGTTTTGCAGGGGCGGGTGGTGCAAGGCGCGACCAACTTGGCACGTTTTGGTGTCAACAGCGTGTTGGGGTTGTTCGGCTTGTTTGATGTGGCGACCCCCATGGGCTTTGCCCGGGCCGACACCGATTTGGGTGAAACCTTAACCACTTGGGGCGTGGCGTCTGGCCCTTATGTGGTCTTGCCCTTTATGGGACCAAGTACGGTGCGCGGCACCACCGGCCAGTTGTTGCAATGGCAAACCTACCACCCGTTGCAAAACGTGGCCGATACCCCGTACTACACCTTACACACCATGCGTTTGGTTGACGCGCGGGCACGCTGGCTGGAGGCAAGCGACTTGGCGGCCAGCATGGCACTTGACCCCTACAGCCTGGTGCGTGACAGTTATTGGCAGCGCATGCAGGCCAGAGAGGCCCAGCTGCGCGCCTTTGCCCCACCGCCGTCGGCGCGCTAGGCTTGCTGCTATGCTCGTTCCCATGCGTACCCTTATTCACGGCTTGTTGCGTATGTTGTTGCTGTGGACGGTGGCAGCCAGTGCCGCCATGTCCATGCCTCCTGACCCATCGAACTTCGTGCGCCAGCTTGGCGCCTCGTTGCTCAACGAAGCGCGTGCCGATGGGCGCGTGGCCGCAGGTGATAAAGAACGCGTGTTGGCGTTGGTGGACGCCAAACTGTTGCCCCACGTTGACTTTGCGCGCATGACCGCTGAGGCCGTGGGACGCCCATGGCGTGAGGCCACCCCCGCGCAGCGACAAGCGTTGCAGCAGGCTTTTAAGACGCTGTTGATCCGTACCTATGCCGGGGCCATTGCCCGAGCGAGTGACATGCAGTGGACGGTGTTTCCCACGCGCGACCCCAACGCCACCGACTTGGTGGTTCGCGCTGAGCTGCGTCCCGAAAAAGGCGAGGTGCTCAACATGGCCTATCGGCTCAACTGGCAAGCCGACGCGGGCTGGAAAATCTATGATCTCAACGTGCTCGGTATCTGGCTGGTTGAGGTTTATCGGGGTCAGTTTGCCC
>RFXW01000172.1 GCA_009921245.1 Candidatus Fonsibacter lacus
AATATTTCCATGGTCGGCATCCAATGTAAAAACGACGCACAAAAAACCGGGCGGCAAGGAATCTTGCGGCCCGGTGACCTATTGTAGGCTTTTTACAATGCTCGGTATGCAAAGCCTTCCCCCCGTCCAGCCCCCCTTGTTGCCCATGCTGGAGGGGCTTAATACCGAGCAGCATGCCGCGGTTACCTTGGCCCCCAACGCCCACGCGCTGATTTTGGCGGGGGCGGGCAGTGGCAAAACCCGTGTGCTCACCACCCGAATTGCCTATTTGCTGCACACCGGGCAGGTGTCGCCCGGCGGGGTGTTGGCGGTGACCTTTACCAACAAGGCCGCGCGCGAGATGCAGGCCCGCCTGTCGGCCATGCTGCCGGTGAACACCCGGGCCATGTGGATCGGCACCTTTCATGGCATTTGCAACCGGTTTTTACGCGCCCACCACCAGCTTGCGGGGCTGCCCAGCATGTTTCAAATTTTGGACACGCAAGACCAGCTCTCAGCCATCAAGCGCTTGCTTAAGGCCAACGGCATAGACCCCGAGCGCCAGCCCCCCAAGGAGTTGCAGTGGTTCATTGGGGGCTGCAAAGAAGACGGCTTGCGGCCCGAGCACATTGAGGTGCGCGACGCCGACACGCGGCGCAAGGTGGAGCTGTACCAGCTGTATCAAGCCCAGTGCCAGCGCGAAGGGGTGGTGGATTTTGGCGAGCTGATGCTGCGGGTGTTTGAGCTGCTGCGCGACCACGAGGAACTGCGCACCCATTACCAACGGCGTTTTCAGCATATCTTGGTGGACGAGTTTCAAGACACCAACAAGCTGCAGTACGCGTGGCTTAAGTTGCTGGCGGGGCAAAGCAATGCGTTGTTTGCGGTGGGCGACGACGACCAAAGCATTTACGCCTTTCGCGGCGCCCGCGTCGGCAACATGCAAGATTTTGTGGCCGAGTTTGATATTGCCGAGCCCATTAAGCTAGAAGAAAACTACCGCAGCGTCAGCAACATTCTGGACGCGGCCAACGCCTTGATTGGCCACAACCGGCATAGGCTAGGAAAAAACCTGCGTACCCAGGCCGGCGCCGGCGAGCCGGTTCGGGTGCTGGAGGCAGGCACCGACTTGCTCGAAGCCCAGTGGGTGGTAGACGAGCTGCGTGCCCTAAGCGGCGAGGGGCTGCGCCGCGACGCCATGGCGGTGCTGTACCGCAGCAACGCCCAAAGTCGGGTGATTGAAACCGCCTTGTTCAACGCCGGCGTGCCGTACCGCGTGTACGGTGGGCTGCGGTTTTTTGAGCGGGCCGAAATCAAGCACGCGCTGGCGTATTTGCGCCTGCTAGAAAACCCGCACGACGACACCAGCTGGAGCCGGGTGGTGAATTTCCCGGCGCGCGGCATCGGGGCGCGCAGCCTGGAGCAACTGCAAGACGCGGCCAAAGCCCATGGCTGTTCGCTGCACGACGCCACCGACGCCGTGCCCGGCAAAGCCGGCGCCAATTTGCGTGCGTTTGTCGCGCTGCTGGACGTGATGCGCGAAGCCATGGCCAACCAAAGCCTAAGCCAAACCATTGCCCATGTGCTGGAGCACAGTGGGCTGCTGGCGCATTACCGTGGCGAGCGCGAAGGGCAAGAGCGGGTAGAGAACTTGCAAGAACTGGTCACCGCCGCCGAGAGTTTTGTTACGCAAGAGGGCTTTGGCCTGGACGCCCCGGCCAGCGAGGTTCCGGTGGCCGTGGTGGCAGAGGGCGAGGCAGCGGGTGGGGAGGCCACGGGTGAGGTGATGTCGCCCCTGGTGGCTTTTTTAACCCACGCCGCGCTGGAGGCGGGCGACAACCAAGCCCAAGCCGGCGAAGACGCGGTGCAGCTCATGACCGTGCACGCGGCCAAAGGGTTGGAGTTTGACGCGGTGTTCATCACCGGTCTAGAGGAAGGCTTGTTTCCCCATGAAAACGCGCTTTCTGACTTTGACGGACTGGAAGAGGAGCGCCGCTTGATGTACGTGGCGATCACCCGTGCCCGGCGGCGTCTTTATTTAAGCCACACCCAGCAGCGCATGCTGCACGGCCAAACCCGCTACCACCTGCGCAGCCGGTTTTTAGATGAAGTGCCTGAGGAAGTGTTGAAGTTCCTCACCCCACGCGGTCAGGTGGCAGGTGGCGAGTCAGCCCGGCCTTGGGGTGCCGCCGGGGCCAACATCGCGCCGTCGTGGTCGGCGCAGTGGCAGGCCCAGCCCGACCCCCAACAGGCGGCAGATGCACCTGCAGGCCCCGTGCTCAAGGCTGGCATGCGGGTGTTTCATAACAAATTTGGTGAGGGCGACATTCGCCGCATTGAAGGCAAAGACGCCCAAGCCCGCGCCGAGGTGGCGTTTGCGCGCCACGGCGTGAAATGGTTGGCGTTGGCAGTGGCCAAGCTCACGCCGATTGAGTGATGTATTTTGCTACAATAGTAGCAAATCACTTCACATCAAGGGATTCATCATGGGGATGCCGGTACGCATCGATGACCAGTTGTACGCCCAGGCCAAAGCCCACGCACTGGCGGAGCGGCGCAGCATCGCGGGCCAGGTGGAGTTCTGGGCCATGGTAGGCAAGGCT
>RFXW01000173.1 GCA_009921245.1 Candidatus Fonsibacter lacus
TGCGCGTAGGTGTCGTGCGTGCGCGCGTCGCCGTCGAACAACGAGACATCGCCAAACCACACCCCAGGCTCGACGTAGGTGTAGGTGATTAGGCGCCCGGCCAGTGTGGTGCTGCTCACGCGCACCGCACCCTTGGCCACACCGTACCAATCGGTGGGCGCATCGCCGCGCGCGCAAATCAGCGCGTCGTCTGGATAGCGTTTGACGTAAGCACATCGGAGTATGTCGTGCCGTAGTGAGGGCGAGAGGGTAGAAAACCAACGCCCGGCGTTGAGTGCCGCGCGTTCCTCCATCGTAAGGATAGGTTCATCCATGATCTGTCGTTTCCGTGACTGGGTCAGGTAGGGAGGGCCATGTTAGGGGATGTAGCGTGGCGCCCGTTTGGCCAAAAAAGCCTGTATCCCTTCGGCCGCGTTGGCGTGATGAAGATTGCGCACAAAATGCTGCCGCTCGTGGCTAAGGTGGGTGTGCAGGGGGTCGTGGCTGGCGTCGTTGACCAATTCTTTGATGCTGGCCAGCGCGTTGCCCGCGCGCTCGCCCAGGCCTTGCGCCAGGGTCAACGCCTCGTGCAGAGCCTGACCCGGGGCGGTTAGGTGGCTTACCACCCCCCATTGCAACCATTGGGCGGCACTGGCGCGTTCGCCAAACATAAGCAGGCGCATGGCGGTGGCGCGCGGCAGGCTGCGCGCCAGGTGCCAGGTACCGCCGCCATCTGGGCTAAGCCCGACGCTGCTGTAGGCCATGACAAACATGGCGTTATCGGCGGCCACCAGCATGTCGCAGGCCAGCGCCAGTGAGCAGCCCGCCCCTGCGGCCGCGCCCTCAACCGCTGCCAGCACCGGTTTGGGGAAGGTGCGTATGGCTTCAATCCAATCGTGTAAACCGTTGATGCTGGCCTCACTGACGGCAGCGGGCTGTTCGCGATTGGCCAGCAACCGGTTGAGGTTGCCTCCGGCGCAGAAGGTGGAGCCCTCGCCCGTGATCACCACGGCGCGGATGTCGGGGTTGGTCTCGGCCGCGTTCAGCGCCTCAATGCCAGCGCTGTATATTGCCGGCCCCAAAGCGTTGCGGTGCTGTGGATTGCTGATCGTGAGCACCAGGGTATGGTTTTGGGTATCGCTTAGCAATTGCTCACTCATGATCTTAGGCCTCGGTATGCAGCAAGCTCAGCCCCAGTGCCGCACGTCGCCTCAGCCATGGGCTGGGCCGATAGCGCGGGTCGCCGTAAACCGTTTGCATGTTGAACAAAATTTCAAGCACGTTGCTCGGGCCCAAGGCGTCGCCCCAGGCCAAGGGGCCGTTGGGATAACCCAGTCCCAACGTAACCGCCAGGTCCAAATCAGCCGGTGAGCAAATGCCTTGTTGGCAAATGTCCGCGGCAATGTTGACCACGCTGGCCAACACCCGCTGCGTAACAAAGCCGGCGCTGTCGCGAATCACGCTAACCGGCTTGCCGTCGCGTGCAAAGAGCGCGTGCGCGGCTTGGCGCATGTCTTGCCGTGTGGCGGGGTTGGTTGCCAACACGCGGCGCTTGGTGGCGGCGTCGGGCAGCAGCATATCAATGCCAACCGTACGGCTGGCATCCAGCCCTTCCACAGCGGCCAAGGTGGTGATGTCAAAACCCAGCGGCGCCACCACAATCAACGCCGCAGCGCTGGGCGCCGCGCCGGTTTCAATCGAGACTTGCTGCGCCTTGAGCCACTGCAGCAGTTCGGCGCGTCGCGCCGCCTTGGGTGACACCCAAACCGGTGGCAGGGTTTCAAGCACGGGCGCCTCAGGCTCGGGCGGTGTGAGCGCTTGGTTTTGTTCGTATCGGTAAAACCCTTCGCCTTTCTTGCGCCCCACCAAGCCGGCGATCAAACGCTGCGCCGTGATCACGCTGGGCCGGTAACGGGGCTCAGCGTAGTACTGTTGGTAAATGGACTCCATGACAGGGTGTGAAACATCGAGCCCGGTGAGATCAAACAGCTCAAACGGACCAAGCTTGAAGCCGGCTTGGTCGCGCAAGATGCGGTCGGTGGTGACCACGTCACACACGCCCTCGCCCAGCAGGCGCAAGGCCTCGGTCCCGTAGCCTCGGCCTGCATGGTTCACGATAAAGCCCGGCGTGTCTTGCGCAACCACCGCCTTGTGACCCATGGCCGAGGCGTAGCGCACCAAACGTTGCACCACTTGGGGGGCGGTGCGCACACCGGCCACCACCTCCACCACGCGCATCAGCGGCACCGGGTTAAAAAAGTGATAGCCAGCAAAACGCGACGGGTCGCGCAGGGCCGACGCAATGGCAGCAATCGACAGCGACGAGGTGTTGGATGCCAAAACCGTGTGCGGCGACACCACGTTTTCGAGTTCGGCAAACAACGCTTGCTTAACGTCCAAGCGCTCCACCACGGCTTCAATCACCAAGTTGGTGCTGGCCAAGTCGGCTGGCGCTTGTGCCACGTGCAACGCCGCGCGCCACTGTTGCACTTGCTGTGCACTGCATTTGCCTTTGGATTGCAGTTTGTCCCACTGCGCTGCCAGTGCATCGCACGCTTGTTCGGCGGCGCC
>RFXW01000174.1 GCA_009921245.1 Candidatus Fonsibacter lacus
TTGAGGTTACCGCCTATGTGGGTGCGCTCGGTGGGTGCGCCCAGGCTTAGCAGCCCGTTGTGGGTCGTGTGGTTCTGCGCGTAAAGCGCAGCAAAGCAGGGCAGCATGTGGCGGTACAGCGCCCCCCCCAGGCGCCGCTTGCGCATGGACTGTGGGTAGAGACGGGCGTTGAGCAGCCACATCGGTACCCCGCGCTCGGCTGTGGCCATGACCACGTTGGGCCACAAATCCAACTCGCACCACAGCGCCAGGGTCGGTTGCCAGTGATCCAAAAACCGTTTAACCGCGGCTGGTGTGTCCAGCGGTGCCGCTTGCACCGTGCTGTTGGCGGGTAAGGCGTGTGGCCCTAATGCGGCCTGCGCGCTGACTGACTGCGTGGTGAGCAAAAAATGCACCCCGGGCAGCGACGGCGCCAAGCGGCGAAACAACCCAGCCAGCGCGCGCGCCTCTCCCACACCCACGGCATGGCCCCACAGCACCGGCGCTTGCGGGGCAGCGCCGGGTGACCGCATGGTTTTTTGCGCGAATGAGTGCATGCTTTCTTTGCCGCGCCTTAGGCGCCACCACAGCAGCGCATGCAGCAACGGCGTGGCCAACGTCATGCCCACGGCGTAGGCACGCAAAGACCACGGACGCGCTGCCGCAACGGTTGTCATGCCTTGGGTAGCCAGTCGTTTAACACCGCCATGTGTTGGGTGGTGGCGTGGCGGTGTTGATTAAAAAAGGTGGCCACTTTGCCTTGCCACTGCTGCAGCTGTTGCGGTTGCGAGAGCAACAACACCAGCTCGTTGGCCAAGGTCTCGGTGTTGGGCATTTGCCGCACCACGCCGGCGGCGTGCGCCTCGATAAAAGGGTATTCAATGCCCGTGACACTGGGCCCAATGAGCACCGGTTTTTGCTGTGCCAATGGCTCAATGATGTTATGCCCGCCGCGCGGCACAAAGCTGTCGCCCACCACCACCACATCGCACAAGGCCAAATAAAAATGCATTTCGCCCAGTGAATCGCCCACCAGCACATCGGGCACTGGGCTATCGGCAAGTGCTTGCGCACCTTGCCAACGCAAATCTGCGTCCAATCGTTCGCTGCGGCGTTCAACCCGCCACGGGTAGGCCAGGGCGGCTTGGTAAGCGCCGTTGAAGCGCGCCGGACGGCGTGGCACCAGCAGCCACACAGGCGCAGGCAGGCCGCGCTCCCCCAGGGCTTGATTAACCTCGTGCGCGGTCTTGAGCAAGGCTTGGTCCTCGCCGGTCGCCGTGCTGGCCAGGCACACCACCGCCCGCCCCGAGCCAGACGTCCAATGCGCGCGCAGTGGCTGCGCGACTTGCAGGTGGGCCGCGGGCAACGGCAGGTCAAAGCGGGTTTCACCGGCCACGTGTACGCGGCGACACCCCACTTGTTCAAAGCGCGCCGCATGCGCCAACGATTTACACAACACCAAATCGTAGTAGCGATACACCGCCGAGCGCAGCCCCCCCCAGCGCGTGTCGCGGGCCAGGCTGCGGGCCGCGTATTGCGCGTTGGCCATGGCCAAGGGCAGGCCGGCACGGTGTAGGGTACGCAGCCACACCGGCCAACTGTCGATTTCGCACATGATGGCCGCGCGTGGCGCCACACGCGCCAGCATCCGGCGCACGGCCCAACCCAGCTCCAGCGGGGCATACGCAACCTGGGCTTGTCCTGTGGCCAGCGCCTGCGCGAATTGGGCGTTGGCCTCGCGTCGACCGGCAGGGGTGAGTGTGGTGATGAACAGCGCATGACCGTTGGCCAGCAGCGCATGCCACAGGGGCACAACGCCGCGCAGTTCGCCCAGCGACGCGGCATGCACCCAAACGGGGTGGTTCGACATGGGTTTGACCCAACCCAAACGCTCGGCCCAGTGGGCGCGGTAGGCGGGCTCACGCCGACCACGCCAGGCAAAATACACAAACACCAGCGGCCACGCAAGTTGCCACAGCCACGCCACCATCTGCCAAAAGCAGGTGGCACGCAAAGGAAGGGCAGAGGAGGAACGAACCAACCGGGCACCACCGTGGAGTTTGTGTAGCATGCGCAGTGTAAAGCCCCTTGTTACCACCCATGCACTCGCCCGCTTCCCCACCTTGGACCGCTGTCATCCCAATGCGTGCCGGCTCGCGCGGGTTGCCCAACAAAAACCTGCTGCCATTGGCTGGTAAGCCCTTGTTTTGGCACACGCTTTTGCAAGCGCAGCAGGCGGGGGCGTCCCAAGCCTGGATCACCACAGACATTGAGCGGCTTGAGCTTCCGCCGGCGTTAACCCTGCCCGTGCAGGTGCTGGCCAGGCCTGCCAGCTTGGCCACCCACGACACCCCCATGTTGCCCGTGCTGCTGCACCTGCTGGCCAACACTCCGGTGGCGGGTACGTTGGTGCTGCTGCAGCCCACCTCGCCCCTGCGCCAATCAAGCGATATTGAGCAGGCCCTGGCCCTGCACCAACGGGGCGAGTACGACTTGGTGATGACTGTGAC
>RFXW01000175.1 GCA_009921245.1 Candidatus Fonsibacter lacus
CACAACGGCACCAGCATGGGCACCGCGTTTACCGTCAGCATTGAAGCCGCCACCGGCGTCACCACAGGCATCTCGGCTGCCGACCGGGCGCGCACCATTGCCGTGGCCGTGTCGCCGCAAAGCCAAGCCAGCGACCTGGTGCAACCTGGGCACGTCTTTCCGCTGCAAGCCAGCCAGGGCGGTGTGCTGATGCGCGCCGGGCACACCGAAGCCGGCTGCGACTTGGCCGCCATGGCCGGCTGCACGCCTGCGGCGGTGATTTGCGAAATCATGAACGACGACGGCACCATGGCGCGCCTGCCCGACTTGCAGCAATTCGCCGCCACCCATGGGCTGCGCATTGGCACCATTGCCGACCTCATTGAATACCGCAGCCGCAACGAAACCCTGCTGCAACACCTAGGCCAACGGCCGCTGAACACCGCACACGGCACCTTTGAGGCGCATTTGTTTCAAGACATTCCCAGCGGCGGCGTGCATGTGGCCTTGGTGTGCGGCCAATGGCAGCCCGACAGCGTGGTGCCGGTGCGGGTGCATGAACCGTTGTCGGTGCTCGACGCCCTAGAGGCCGACCGCACCATGCACTCGTGGCCGCTCGACGCCAGCCTGCGCCACCTGCAAAGCGAAGGTCAAGGCGTGGCGGTGCTGCTCAACGCGGGTGAGTCGGCGCCGCAGTTGATTGCCCAATTTGAGGGGCGCGCGCGCGCCTCGCACGGCCCTGAGCGTGGCGGCATGGACTTGCGCAGCTACGGCATTGGCGCACAAATTCTGCGCCACGTGGGTGTGCAACGTATGCAACTGCTGGGCACCCCACGGCGCCTGCCCAGCATGGCCGGATACGGCCTTGAAATTTGCGCCCACTTACTTCAACCCGAAAGCCAACCATGATGCAAACCAGCCACCCTACCCCAGACGGGCTCAGCGGCGAAGGCCTGGTGATTGGCATCGCCCGCGCGCGCTTTAACAACGACATCACACAAGGCTTGCTGCAAGCCGCGCGCGAACAACTGCTTGCACTCGGTGTGACCAGCGACGACATTGAGGTGGTGGACGTGCCCGGCGCGCTCGAGCTGCCGCTGGCCTTGCAAGCCATGGCCCGCAGCCAACGCCACGACGCCCTGATTGCCCTGGGCTGTGTGATTCGTGGCGAAACCTACCACTTTGAGCTGGTTGCCAATGAATCGGCACGCGGCATCACACAAGTGGGCCTGGCCCACCAAATACCGATTGCCAATGCCGTGCTCACCACCGAAAACCTGGCCCAAGCCCAAGCCCGGGTGCAGGCCAAAGGGCTGGACGCGGCCAACGTAGCGGTTGAACTGGCGCTGTTGCTTGAGGACTTGGACGCGTCATGAGTGTGGTGGGTGGCAGCGGCAAAAAAGGCACGCCCTCGGCGCGCGCCAAGGCCCGAGCCTTTGCCTTGCAAGCCCTGTATCAAGCGTTGGTGGGGCATCAAAACAGCCACGAAGCGGCGCAGTACACCGCCGGCTTGGCCGGCTTTCACAAAGCCGATGCGGAACACTTTGAAGCGCTGGTGCACGGCTGCTTGGCGCAGCGCGACGCGCTTGACGACGCCTTGCGCCCGCACCTTGACCGCCCGATTGCCGAAGTCTCACCAATTGAACACGCGGTGTTGTGGATAGGGGTGTTTGAGCTCACGCACCTGCTTGAGGTGCCGCGACGGGTGGTGCTCAACGAATGCATTGAATTGGCCAAGTCGTTTGGTGGCACCGATGGCCACCGTTTCATCAACGGCGTGCTGCATCCGCTGGCGCAAAACCTCAGGCCGCTGGAGACCTCAACGTGAGTGCCGCGCACACGCCGGCTGACGCGGCGTGGCGCTTGGCGTCGCGCAACGCCCACATCGACCCCTTTTACGTGATGGAAGTGGGCAAAGCCGCCGATGCCCTGGCCGCGCAGCCCAACAACCCCAGCAAGCCGCTGATTCGGCTCAATATTGGTGAGCCGGCGCACGGCGCGGCCCCGGCGGTGCGGCTTGCCGCGGCGCAAGCGTTGCAACACGGCGACCTGGCGTACACCGCGGCACTGGGCTTGCCTGAATTGCGCCAGCGCATTGCCACCTGGTACCGCACCCACCATGGCATTGAAATGGCGCCCGAGCGCGTGGTGGTGACGGCCGGCGCATCGGCCGCGTTGCAACTGGCCTGCATGGCGCTGATGGGGCAGGGTGACGAGGTGCTGATGCCCGACCCAAGCTACCCGTGCAACCGCCACTTTGTGCACGCCACCGACGCCCAAGCCGTGGCACTCGACTGCCCGCCCGAGCAACGCTTTCAGCCCACCGCCGCCCAAGTCAACCAAGCGTGGACCGCGCGCACCCGGGCGCTGTTGCTGGCCTCACCCTCCAACCCCACCGGCACCTCACTCACCTGGTCCGAGCTGCAACAACTGGCGCACGTGGTGCAGCAACGCCGCGGCTTGTTGCTGGCAGACGAAATTT
>RFXW01000176.1 GCA_009921245.1 Candidatus Fonsibacter lacus
CGGTCTTCGGTGGCGCCCAGGGGCAGGTCCACCACTGGCACCGGGGCTTGGACCGGCCGCTTGGCCCTGGCGCCCGGGGCGCGCAGCGTGCTGCAGTCGGGGCAGGCCTGAGGTGCGCTGGTGGGGCTGCAACCGTAGCGGCAACCCGGCACCACCGCTTGCAGCGGCAGCAGCGCGGCCAGGCCACGTACCGCGGTGCTTTTGCCCGTGCCGCGGTCGCCCAACACCAACACGCCACCCAAACCGGCGTCAATCGCCGTGAGCAACATGGCCAAACGCATCTCGTCTTGGCCCACCAACGCAGCAAATGGATAAGTCCATTTCATATGGCGCTTAGTATGTCACAAAAAGTTGACACTCACCACGTCAACGCCCCGGGGTGTTACCTTGATCGGGCACCCAACACCACCGCCATCGCCGCCAAAGTCAGGCCCAACGCGGCCAGGTCCACCCATACCAAGGTTTCACCCAAAAACCACACGCCGCCCAGCACACCAAACACCGGCACCAGCGTAACCGACAAGCCGCTTTGGGTGGGTGTGAGTTTTTTTACCACCGTAAACCAGGCCACGTAGCACACCGCAAACGTCCAGGCTCCACCGTAAATAATCGCCAGCCATTGCCACAGGTCGGGCCAGGCCCAGCGCTGGGTTTCGGTGGTCAGGGCCAGCACGGTAAACATCAGCATGGCCAGTACCAGCATCCAAAAGGTTACGGTGGTTTGCGGCAAAGCAACTGGGGTGTGCTTCATCATCGCCGTGCCCGTGCCCCACGCCATGGCCGCGCCCAGCACCAGCGCCAGCCCCAACGGTTGGCCCGCCATGGCTTGCCACTCGTGTTGCGCCAACAGGGCGGTTGAGCCCAGGGCCAGCAGCAAGCCCAGCAGACCGCGCCACGTTAAGCGCTCACCAAACCACAGCACCGCCGCCAGCGTGGCCCATACCGGCATGGTGTAGCCAATGGTGGCGGCACGGCCACTGGCCAGCAGCGTCAGGCCATAAATCAGCCCGGCGTGCCACAGCATCATGTTCATCAAACTCAGTTTGCCCAGCCGCGGCCACAACGCAGTCGGCACCGCCAGCGATTCACCGCGCCAGCGCATGTAAAGCCACAACGACACCACCCCCACCGCAAACGACAACGCCCGAAACGTGGCCGGCGGGTAGGCGTTCACCACAAACTTCATTACTGGGTAGCTTAGGCCCCAGCTGATGGTAACCAGCGCGATCAACGCCACATCGGTGCGGTTGACCACACGCGCCGAACGCTTGGCTGCAGCTTGCTCACTCATGGGGCCGCAGTATGCCTTGCCGGGCACGGGTTGCGCTGTCGCCAGCGGCCAAGCGACGATAATGGCACCAGTTTTTGTGGAAAGACCCATCGTGCCCGTACCTTTTATTGATATCAAACGCTTTGAGCCCGATTTTTTGCCGGCTTGGCAGGCCAAAGTCGCCGAGATGAGCGCCCAAGCCCAGTTTGTCGGCGGGCCTGAAGTGGCCCGGCTGGAGCAACGTTTGGCTGCGGCCACTGGGGTAGACCATGCCATCAGCTGCGGCAACGGCACCGATGCCATTCAGCTTGCGCTGCGCGCCGTGGACGTGGGCCCGGGTGACGTGGTGTTGCTGCCCAACGCCACCTTTTGGGCCACGTTTGAGGCGGTGGTGAACGTGGGCGCCAGCCCGGTTACCGTGGACATCAACCCCGCCGATGGCGCGCTGGACCTAGACGCTTTTACCCAAGCACTGAACACACACGCACCCAAGGCCGCGCTGGTGGTGCACTTGTACGGTTGGGGCAGCGCGCGGCTGGCCGAGCTGCGCCAACTGTGCCAAGCGCGCGGTGTGGTGCTGGTAGAAGACGGCGCGCAAAGTTTTGGCGTAACGTATCAAGAGCAAAGCATTTACGCTGGTGCGGCCATTGCCACCACCTCGTTTTACCCCGCCAAGGTGCTGGGCGCGGCAGGCGACGGCGGCGCGGTGTTTACCTCCCATGCCGGTTGGGCAGAAAAGGCGCGTCAATTGGGCAACCACGGCCGCACCTCGCACTACGGCTACGGTTTGGTGGGTTGGAACTCGCGGATGGACGCGCTGCAAGCCGCGTTTGTTAACCTTGCGTTGGACCGCTTTGACGCACGCTTGGCCTCACGCAAACTCCCTGCCTTGGGTGTGTCGGTGATGCCCGCACCAGCCGATTACAACGAAAACGGCTACTGCAACGTATGCGTGCTACCTGACCCCGCGCAAAAAGCTGCGGTCGAAGCCGCGCTGAAAGACGCCGGCATTGGGTTTGCCAACATCTACCCTGGCGCCATGAGCGAGCAAGAGGGCGCACGCGGCGTGTTGCACGCCCATGTGGGCGGCGATTGCGCACAAACCTTGTGCGCCTCGGTGCTTAATTTGCCGCTGTTTGCTTACATTACTCGTGCCGAGCAAGACGAA
>RFXW01000177.1 GCA_009921245.1 Candidatus Fonsibacter lacus
CCTGATCGTGGCGCAACGCTTGCTGCGCAAGCTGTGCCCCCATTGCCGCGAGCCGCTGGCCAGGCCCGACACACCGCCAACCAGCTGGCAAGCGGTGGGCTGCGCGCGCTGCCACCAAGGTTACCGAGGTCGCGTAGGGGTGTTTCAGGTGATGCCCGTGACCGACGCTGTGGAGCAGGCGGTGCTGCGCACAGCCACCGCACGCGAGCTCCGCGCCATTGCTCAGCAACAGGGTATCGCTACCCTGCGCGAGCAAGCGTTGGTGGCCGTACGGCAAGGTCTCACCAGCCTTGACGAGGCGCTGCTTCATACGCCTACAGACGACCAGGTATGAGGGCGCCACCGCCCAACGCAGCCCGCGCGCAATGGTGGACCACGCAACTGGCGAGCTTGCTCAGCGCCGGCGTACCGCTGTTGGCGGCCCTGCAAGCCATGCACGCCGACCAAACCAAGGCCAACGAACGACGTTGGCTGCAACAAGTGGTTGAACACATGCAACGCGGGATGGCGCTATCAACCGTGCTGGCACAGTACCCTAAGGTGTTCGGTGCCACCTACCTAGCCACCATACGCGGCGCGGAGGCCAGTGGTGCCTTACCGCAGGCGCTGAGGCATTTGGCGCAGCGGGGTGAACAACGGCAAGCATGGCGCCGACAATGGCGCACCGCCATGGCCTACCCGCTGGTGCTGCTGCTGGCCAGCTCGATCGGGTTGTGGTTCATGACGCAGTGGGTGGTGCCCGACTTGGCCGCCGAATTTGCTGCTCAGGGCCGCGCGCTGCCCACACTCACTCGGGTCGTCATCGCCATCAGCGACGCGATACGCGCCGTTACACCTTACACCCCGCTGGCACTGATACCGCTGGCCATGTGGGCGTGGCGCCAAAGGCGCGCGACCCAACCTGGCCAAGCCCGCCAGTGGCTGCTTTGGCATGTATGGGGACTGCGCCGCGTCGGACGCGCCATGGCCATGGCCGACTGGGCCTACACCTTGGCCACCTTACTCAGCGCTGGCGTGCCGCTGCTGCAGGCCCTGAAGGTAGTAGGCCAGCATGCGCCACAGCCGGCGCTGCGTGTGGCCAGCGCACGCGCGGCAAGGCGGGTGGCACAGGGCAGCCCGTGCCATCAAGCGCTGGCACATGAGTTGGTTTTTGCCGCAACCTTATGCGAGATGGTGAAATTGGGGGAGCAAACCGGGCAACTGGCGCAAGCCCTTGAGCGCAGCGCCGAGCTGCTGGCGCAACGCCATCAAAGCGCACTTGAGCAGTTAAGCCGTGTGCTCGAACCTTTGTTGGTGTTGCTCATGAGTGCCGTGGTTGGTACCTTGGTGTTGGCCATGTATCTGCCCTTGTTTGATTTGGGTAATCTGCTGCAATAGCGCGGCTGCGCTACAGTTGCCGCATGGCACAACCCAAAACGTGGGGCATCACCGGCGGCATTGGCAGCGGCAAGAGCACGGTTGCCGCGCTGCTGGCCGCGCGCGGCGCCGAGGTGGTGGACGCTGACGCGCTCTCACGCGCCGCCACCGCCGCCGGCGGGCCGGCCATGGCGGCCATTGCGCAAACCTTTGGGTCAGACTGCATCACACCTGAGGGCGCGCTGAACCGCGACCGCATGCGCGAACGGGTGCTGGCCGACCCGCAAGCCAAACAGCAACTCGAGGCCATCGTCCACCCGCTGGTCCACCAAGGCATGGCGCAAGCGATTGCCCAAAGTCAGGCCCGTTTGGTGATTTGCGATATTCCGCTGCTGGCCGAGGGCTCGCCCTGGCGCGCCAAGCTATGCGGTGTCATGGTGGTGGATTGCAACCAAGCCATACAGATCCAACGGGTTTGCCAGCGCAATGGACTGCCCGAGCACACGGTTCGCCAATGGATCGCTCAGCAGGCCTCACCTGCAGCGCGACGGCGCGTGGCCGACATTGTGATCGACAACCAAGCCACCAGCCTGGCGCCACTGCAACGGCAGGTTGACGCCTTGGCGGCGCGCTTGGGCTTATCATAACGATTCACGCCGCAACGCACTGGCGTGAGGCACGCTGTGTGCCAACCTTTGGGTGACTCTCTGTTGTGACGACGTTCGAATACCCCCTCAGCGAAAAAACTCGCACCTACTTGCGTGCCGAGGAACTTTTGCAACGGCTGCACCAATTGATTGTGCGCGACGACGCCGTGAGCCACCACGCCGCGATTCAGGCCTTGTTCGACCTGCAAGAAATGGTCAATCGCAGCGACGTCAAGGGCGATTTGATCAAAGACCTTGAACGCCAGCGGGTGGCGCTGAGTGGATTCAAAGGTAACCCGGACATTTCAGAAGCAGTACTCAGCGCGCTGCTGCAACACCTGGAGCGAAGCCATACCGCGCTGGTGCAAAGCACGGGCAAACCAGGGCAAAGTTTGTCGGAGTCGGAGTGGCTCAATGCCATTCGTGG
>RFXW01000178.1 GCA_009921245.1 Candidatus Fonsibacter lacus
GGCGGTGGCGGTGGCCATGGGCAAATCACTTTTTTACCGGCAACTCGAGGCGCCTATCGCGCAGGCGTATCAAGACGCCGAGGCCACCATGGCGTGCAACATGATGGACGAAAACGCCCAAGAGGGCTTTTTGGCCTTTTTAGAAAAACGCCAACCTCAATTCAATCCGTGAGCAGCGCGCACGATATCCAGCGCATCTTGCAGCGGTGCCGCACCCTGGCGGTGGTGGGTTTGTCGGCGGAGGCGCACCGACCGTCTTACTTTGCAGCCAAATACATGCTTGAACACGGCTACCGCATTGTGCCGGTCAACCCCAAGTACCCCAGCATACTTGGCCAGCGCTGTTTTCCAAGCCTAGAGGCAATCGACCACCCGGTGGACATGGTGGATGTTTTTCGCCGGCCTCACAACTGGGTGTGATCAATGAGCAAGCCCGTGCCATCGCTGCCGCGGGTGGCCTTGAGGTGGTGCAAGACCGTTGCGTAAAAATTGAACACGCGCGCTTTTTTGGTGGGCTCAACTACGCTGGAGTCAACACCGGCGTGATCTCAGCCCGCCGCCCCTTGCGCACTACCCCTGCCGCATGACCCAAGCCGACCGCAGCTTCCAACCCGAAACCCTTTGCATTCATGCCGGGCAAATTCCCGACGCGGCCACCGGTGCCCGCGCTTTGCCGATTTATCAAACCTCAAGTTTTGTATTTGATAACGCCGAGCACGCCGCCAGCCTGTTCAATTTACAAACGTTTGGCAATGTGTATTCGCGTTTGGGCAACCCCACCGTCGCCGCACTCGAAGAGCGTGTAGCCGCACTTGAGGGCGGCCGCGCCGCCGTGGCCACCGCCAGTGGCATGGCCGCTGAGTCGCTGCTGTTTACCACCCTGCTGCAGCAAGGTGACCACATTGTGGCGGCCAACAGTTTGTATGGGGGCAGCGTCACCATGCTGGCCGTCAACCTGCCGCGCATGGGCATTCAAACCACTTTTGTCGATGGCAACTCGCCGCAGGCGTTTGCTGCGGCCATGCGGCCCAACACACGCGCGGTGTACGCCGAGACCTTGGGTAACCCCAGCCTGCAAGTGCTTGACATCGCGGCGGTTGCCGAGGTCGCCCACCAGCACGGGGTGCCATTGGTGGTTGATAACACCGTGCTTTCTCCCTACCTATGCAACCCCATTGCGCATGGCGCCGACGTGGTGATTCACTCGGCCACCAAGTACTTGGGTGGTCACGGTTCAACCCTTGGTGGGGTGGTGGTAGAAAGCGGCCGCTTTGCGTGGGACAACGGTAAATTTCCGGGCATGACAGAGCCCTCGCCCGGCTACCACGGCGTCAAGTTTTATGAAACCTTTGGCGACTTTGGCCTAACCATGCGCCTGCGCATGGAAGGCCTGCGTGTGCACGGCGCCAGTCTGGCACCCACCAGCGCCTGGCAGTTGTTGCAAGGTATTGAAACGCTGCCGCTGCGCATGGACAGGCACAACGCCAACGCCTTGGCGGTGGCCCAGCACCTGGCCACACACCCACACGTGGCGTGGGTGTCTTACCCCGGCCTGGCGCAGCACCCCGACCATGCGTTGTTGCAGCGTCAATCCAGTCGCCCACCGGCGGAGCAACCCGCCGCCTCTGGCTTGTTGGCCTTTGGCCTGCGCGGCGGCATGCAAGCCGGTATCAAGCTACTCGAGTCGCTCACCTTTATCAGCCATCTGGTCAACATTGGCGACACCCGTACGCTGATCAGCCACCCTGCCTCCACCACCCATCGCCAGCTTGAACCCGAACAGCTCGCCGCTGCCGGTATCGGCCCCGATATGGTTAGACTTTCGGTGGGCTTGGAACACATCGACGACATTTTGTGGGACCTTAACCAAGGGCTTGAACTGGCCTGCCAATAAACCGCCATGCAATCCCCAAATATTTATCAGCAAGGGCTTGACGCCACACCAGCCAACTTTGTGGCTTTGTCGCCGGTGGCGTTTGTGCAGCGCAGCGCCGAGGTGTTTCCTAACCTGGTGGCGGTTCAGCACGGCAGCCGCCAGTACACCTGGCAACAAACGCATGAGCGCAGCGCGCGCCTGGCCGCGGCACTGGCAGCGCATGGTGTGACACACGGCAGCACGGTCAGCGTGATGCTGGCCAACACCCCCGAGATGGTTGAAGCGCACTACGCCGTGCCAGCGCTGGGTGCCGTGCTTAATGCCCTTAACACCCGCCTCGACGCCGCCATGCTGGCATGGCAAATGGCGCATTGCGAAGCTCAAGTGGTGATCGCCGATACCGAGTTTGCCCCGGTGATGGCACAAGCCCTGCAACAGCTGCGCACACAACACGGACGCCAGCCCTTGGTCATCGACGTGTGCGACACCGAATACGCCGGCCCGCATCAAACCCTGGGC
>RFXW01000179.1 GCA_009921245.1 Candidatus Fonsibacter lacus
GCAGTACAAAACCGGTGGCGCCCGTTTGGCCGTGGCCACTGGGGCCACGGTGATACCGGTGGCGGTAACGTCGGCGCGCTGTTGGCCCGCGCGCGCGTGGATCAAGCGCCCAGGGGTGGTGGATATTTCGATTGGCCCGGCCATGCCAGCCAGCGGGCGAGACCCGGTTGAGCTCATGTCCGAGGTGCAGCAATGGATTGAAGCCGAGGTGCAACGCCTCGACCCGCCACCGCATGGCTGAGGCGCTGCAATTGGCGTTGGACTTTTCGGCTGGCGAGCCGCCGGCCCAAGCGCTGCCGGTGTGGCGGCACCGCGCCGCCGATCGCACACTGAGTTTGTCACGGCTGGTGGTGGCGTACGTGTTGCGGCGCGGTCGTCGGCGCTCGATTGGCATGACCGCGCACGAAGATGGCTTGGTGGTGAGTGCCCCGCGTTGGACGCCGTTGCGTGAGGTGGAGCACACCTTACTTACGCACGAGGCTTGGCTGTGGCGTCAGTGGCAAAACCAGCAGCAACGGGCGGCGGCGGCCCAGGCCTTGGTGGCGTGGCATCACGGCGGCAGCGTGCCGTGGCGGGGCGAGGTGGCGCGCCTGTGCTTGGGCGCGCAAGCCCCGGCTGAGCGGGTGTGGCTGGAGCCAGCAAGCGGCGACACGGATGTGCCCTGGACCATGCATGTGGCCTGCCCCATTCATGCCACCGTGCAACAGGTGCGCGACACGGTGCAGGCCTGGCTTAAACAACAGTGTTTGGCTTTGGTGCAGCAAAGTGTGACGCAGCATGCGCCGTTGCTGGGTGTGCAGTGTCGCGGGTTGCGCTTAAGCAGCGCGCGCGGGCATTGGGGTCTGGCCAGTGCCGATGGTCGATTGGCAATCAACTGGCGGCTGATTTATGCACCCCCTGAGTGGTTGGACTACGTGGTGGTGCATGAACTGGCCCATTTGCGCGAAATGAATCATGGCCCCCAATTTTGGGCGCTGGTGCAGGGTGTGATGCCCAACTGCTTGGCGTTGCGCCGCGCCCTGCGTCAGTGGGTGCCGCCTCCTGATCATTAGGGGCTTGCCGGGCACCCCGGCGTTGCCACTAAGAAGCCGCAAAAACGAACACCCCTTGGTTGTTGCGCGCGCGTGTCAGGCGGCCGGTGTGCCATAGGTGGTTGAGGTGGGCAATGGATTCACCCATGGCAAAGGTGGTTTGATGCAAGTCAAGCTTGCGCTTGAACAGCAGCCCCAATGCCTCGTAGGCGTGCAAAGGCTGTTGGCTGGCGGCGGCTTGCAGTTCATCAAGTCGCTGGTGGTGATGGTTTTTGAGCTGGGCGATGCGCTCTTGCACGCAGCCGTGGGTGGTTTGCGGCCCGCCAAAGGGGCGGCCATGGGAGGGCAACACCAGCGTGGTGGATGGCAGGTGGTGCATTTGGTCGAGTGACGCCATGAAGAGCCCGAGTGGGTCGCTCTCGGGGTCTGAGACATAAACGCTGATATTGGTTGAAATGCGCGGCAACAGCATGTCGCCGCTGATAAACAAGCCGCGCGCCGGACAGTGCAGCGCAATGTGTTCGGGCGCGTGCCCGTAGCCGCTGATGCAGTGCCAGTCGTCTTGCCCAATACGCAGCACCGTGCCGTTGCGCAGTGGGTGGTGTTGCCCCGGCACCTTGGGCACCAAACCCGAAAAGTGGTTGCGGCGGGCGCGAACCTTGGCGATGTCCTCGGGGTCGGTTAGGCCATGTTCGGCAAAAAAATCGGCGGCTTCATCGCCACCAAAGGCCGTGCCGCCCATGCTGCCCAAGTGGGCCATGGCAAAGTCTAGGCTGCTCATGTGCAACATGCAACGCCGACCCGCAACACTCCAACGCTGGCACATCCAGTGCGCCAGACCCACGTGGTCGGGGTGCATGTGGGTAACGACAACGCGCAGAATCGGCAAACCGTCTAGGCTGGTGGCAAACACCTGCTCCCAGGCCTGCTGGGTGTCGGGGTGGCTGATACCGCAGTCCACCAAGGTCCAGCCCTGCGTGGTGGTGCCGTCAAGCGTGATTTCATCGCGCAACAGCCAAAGGTTGATGTGATCCAGCGCGAACGGCAACGACATGCGCACCCAACGAATACCGGGTGCCACCTCCAGCGTTTGGCCCACCGCAGGGAGGGCCTCACCCATGGGGTAGTGCAGGCGTTGTTCAAGTGGATTCATGGATTTTCGGTTAAGATGAGGTTGACGTTTACGTAAACGTC
>RFXW01000180.1 GCA_009921245.1 Candidatus Fonsibacter lacus
TTTGCCGTCGGGCATCCACGCTGGGGCTGAATTGGAGCCCCGGTAATTGGCCACCACTTGGCGCTTGCCCGTGGCCAGCGTGTGCACGTACACCACCGGTTTGCGCGCTTCAAACGACACGTAGGCCAGGCGCTCGCCCTCGGGCGACCAAGCAGGAGATATCACAGGCTGCGGGCTGTCCAGCGCCGCTTGCGGCGATTCGCCATCGGCGTCGGCAATCCACAATCGGTTCTGGCTGCCATCGGCGGTTACGTAGGCCACCCGCGTTGCGAAAACGCCACGAACGCCGGTGAGTTTTTCGTAAACCGAGTCGGCCACGCGGTGCGCGGCCAATCGAAGTTCGCTGTCTTGGGCCGGAAAACTGACCCCGCCCAAATCTTCACCCCGCACCACATCCCACAAGCGGTAGCGCACATCCCACCGGCCCACGGCCACTTGGTTGATGCTGCCGGTTATCAGGGCGTCGGCGCCCACCGCACGCCAAGGTTCAAAGTTGGGCCGGGTGTTTTCATCGAGTTCGCCGCTGGCGCTGGCGACTTGGCGAAATTCGCCGCTGCGCTCCAGGTCGGCAATCACCACCTGATCAACCGCCACCGGCGCCTGCGTAACGCGCTTGAACGGCGCCAACGCAAAAGGCCGCTGCGTTAAGCCCACGCCAGCGACCTCAACCTTGAATTGGGCAAATGCCGCCGGTGCCGCCAGGAAAAGCGAAGCCCCCGAGACCGTACCGCCCAACAACTGGCGACGCCCGATGCCGGCCACTGGCGGCTGTCCTACGCTCCCTTGCCGGTCGTATTCGGCCATGCGGTTACAAAACTCCCAAGGTCTGGTTGGCGCGCAGGGGCGCACGGAACAAGTAATGCCGACATAATACCCGACGTGAGTGACACCCCAACCCCCTCCCCCCACGGCGATATCCCTAACCGCACGCAGTTACGAGCACTTTGGAATTACTTTAAGCCCGCTCGTGCGGCACTGGCGTGGGCGGCCTTGGCCACGGCGCTGGCAGCGGCCACCGAGCCACTGATTCCCTACCTCATGCAAATCTTGCTTGACGACGGCTTTGCGCGCCAAGCGATTCCACTGGCGGTGGTGCCTGTGGTGTTGGTGGGCGTGTTTGTGGTGCGCGGCGTGGGCATGTTTTTGGCGCAATATGCGCTGGCGCACGCGGCCAACGGGGCGCTTATGCGACTGCGCCGCGCCATGTTTCGGCACCTGATGGTCAGCCGCTTGCAATGGCTCACCAGCCAAAGCGCAAGCAGTTTGTCCAACACACTGGTGTACGAAATTCAACAAGGCACCAACCTGCTGATACAGGCCACGCTGACGCTGATCAAAGACAGCCTGACGCTGGTGGCTTTGGTGGCGTATTTGCTCTACCTTAACCCGCTGCTCACCGCCATGGTGCTGCTTATTTTTCCGGCGTTGGTGTGGGTGATGCGCGCTTTGTCGCGCCGGCTGTTTATGCTTACCCGCAGCACGCAGGGCGCCACCGATGCGCTGGCCTATGTGGTGGAAGAAAACACCTTGGCGCACCGCGCGGTGCGGCTGCACGGCGCGCAGGCGCAGCAAGTCGAGCGCTTTGACACGCTTAGCCAGCGCCTACGCCGCTTGGGCATGAAAGCCACCATTGCCAGTGCTGCCATGCGCCCCATGACGCAAATTTTGGCCTCGTTCGCGCTCTCGGCGGTGTTGGTGGTGGCCCTGATGCAAAGCCAAGAGCAAGCGGTGTCGGTGGGCAGCTTTGTGTCGTTTGTGACCGCGATGCTGCTGTTGGTCAATCCCATCAAAAACCTTGCCGACGTTGCCACGCCCATCACGCGTGGCTTGGCCGCACTGGACCGCGGACGCCGCCTGCTGGAGGCACCGGCCGAGCCTACTGGTGGCAACCATCGCCCGGCGCGCGCGCAAGGCAACTTGCAATGGCAACAAGTGAGCCTGCAGTACCCGGGCGCACCGCGCCATGCGCTGCACCAGGTCTCGCTGAACGTACAAGCCGGCGAGGTGGTGGCCTTGGTGGGCCCATCGGGGGCGGGCAAAACCTCTTTGGTGCATTTGCTGCCGCGCTTTGTGCACCCCACACAAGGCACCATCACGCTTGACGGGGTGCCCTTATCCGATTGGGATTTGGTGGCGCTGCGCCAGCAACTGGCCTTGGTTGCGCAAGACGTGGTGATGTTTAACGACAG
>RFXW01000019.1 GCA_009921245.1 Candidatus Fonsibacter lacus
TGCACCCGCAGGCGTCAAGCGCGCAAGCCGATTTGCAAGCCTTTGCCGACAAGGTCAAGGCAGGGGCCGATGGCGCCATCACCCAATATTTTTTTAATACCGACGCTTATTTTCGAATGGTCGACGACGCCTATGCCTTAGGGGTGGAGGTGCCTATCGTGCCCGGCATCATGCCGATCACCAGCAGCACCCAGCTGCTGCGGTTTTCAGACGCTTGCGGCGCCGAAATCCCGCGTTGGATTCGGCGGCGCCTGATGGATTTTGGCGACGACACCGCTTCCATTCAGGCGTTTGGTTTAGACGTGGTCACCGACTTGTGTGATCAATTGTGCACCGCGGGTGTGCCTGGTCTGCACTTTTACACCATGAACCAATCGGCGCCGGTGCTGGCCATTGGCCAGCGCTTGGGATGGTTGGCTACGCCCTAGCGTTGGTCAAAGCTTACGGTAATTTGTTGGCTCACGGGTACACATTGGCACGTAAGCACAAAGCCGGCGGCGCACTCATCGGGTGTGAGCGAAAAGTTTTTTAGCATTTTCACCTCACCCTCCAGCACGCGCGCCCGGCAGGTGCTGCAGTTGCCGGCTTTGCATGAATAGGGCAGAACCATGCCAGCGCGCAGACCCGCGTCGAGCACGGTGTCATGGGTGTCGGCTGTGGGCATGCCCAGTCGGGTGCGGCGATGCTTGCCGTCGATGATGACCGTAAGCTCCGCGCTTTGCGCGTCGTCCGCCAGTGCCACCGGGGCCGTGCTCGGGGCAAAGCTGCCAAAGCGCTCAATATGAATGGCAGGGCCGGGCATGCCCCATTCATTCAGTACCGTCTCGGCGGCGTCCATCATGGGCGCAGGGCCACACACAAAGGCATGATCGGGCGGCTTTTGTCCCGGCTGCAAGGCACGCATCAGCGTGCGCAGCTTGTCTTCATTGAGTAGGCCGTGCATGGGGCTGTTGGCCTCGCCCTCTTCGCTGTACACGTGCAGCAATTGAAAGCGTTGCAAATAGGTGTCTTTGAGGTCGTCAAGTTCGCGCGCAAACATGACATGCGCCACCCCCCGGTTGCCGTAGATCAGGGTGAAATGGCTTTCGGGTTCAGTGGCCAGCGTGGTGGCAATGAGTGAGAGCATGGGCGTGATGCCGCTGCCGCCGGCAATTCCCAGGTAATGGCGGCGTTGGCTGGCGTCCAGGGGGGCATAAAAGCGCCCGTCGGGCGTCATCACGTCCAGCGTTTGCCCCGCTTGCAGGTGGTCGTTGACGTGATTGGAAAAGCAGCCCCCAGGCACGCGTTTGATACCCACCTGCAACGGTTGGCCTTGTTCGTAAGACGGCACACTGCTGCAAATGGAGTAGGCGCGGCGCACCTCTTGCCCCTGCACGGTGGCGCGCAGCGTGAGGAATTGGCCTTGTACGAACCGGTAGGCGTCCCGCAATGCCTGGGGCACCTCAAAAGACACGGTGACCGAATCGGCGGTCACAGGGCTGACATCAACAACGCGTAGCGGATGGAACTGCGGTGGGGTGGTCACGGTATGGCTTGCCTTGGCGCATCAATGCGCTTTGAAATAGTCAAAAGGTTCACGGCACGACAGGCAGCGGTATAGCGCTTTGCAGGCGGTGGAGCCGTGCGCGGCAATAATTTCTGTGCGTGGGCTGGCACAACGCGGGCAGGCGGGGTGACCGTCGGCGCGCTGAAAGTGCACCACCGACGTGTGCTCATTTGGTGCGCTGGCCGCCGGCGGCGCAATGCCGTAGGCGCGCAACTTGGCGCGGCCACTGGCACTGATCCAGTCGGTGGTCCACGCCGGGCTGAGCGTGGTCTGCACCCGAAAGGGTTGCAACCCAGCCGCTTGCAGCGCCGCTTCAATATCGGTTTGCATTTGCTCCATCGCCGGACAGCCGCTGTAGGTGGGGGTGATGGTGACGAGCAAAGTGTCGCCCTCAAGCGCAACTTGGCGCAGCACCCCCAGGTCGCGTAGGTTGATGACGGGAATTTCGGGGTCGGTGACTTGGTCCAACACCTCGTGCGCATAGGCCAAGCGGGCCTCACCCTGCAGGCTACAGGGTGCCGCAGGCGCACGGGGTTGAGCCAAGTTGGCAAAGGCGTCGGCAAAGCCAGGCGCGCCGTTGGGTGGGGTTACCACACGCCCTCCGGGTGCGCCCGCGCCACGCTTTGCATTTCGGTCAGCAGGTAGCTGAGGTGTTCGGAGTGACGCCCATTTTTGCCGTCGCATGGCAAGGCGGCTTCGGGTGGTTGCTGCAGCGTGGCCTCGGCGAGTGCGTTTTGTACATCGTCCAGCCAGGCTTGCTTGAATTCGGCTGGGGCCACCCCAATGCCTTGGTCGCTTACCGCACGTTCAACCGCGTCGGTGGTAAAAATTTCTTGGGTGTAAGGCCACAGTGCGTCCACCGCCGCTTGCGCGCGGGCGTGTGAGACGTCGGTGCCATCGCCCAGCCGAACCAGCCATTGTCGCGCGTGTTGTCGGTGAAAGCGGGCTTCTTTAACCGATTTGGCAGCAATCGCGGCCAAGGTGGCATCGCTCGATTGGGTCAGTGCCTGCCACCACAGTGTCATGAGCGAACCCATGAGCCATTGACGCACCATGGTGACCGCAAAGTCGCGCGGCTGCGAGGCGGTTGCTGCTGCCGGCGGTGTGTTGGGCAATTCCACCAGTACCAAATTGCGAAATTGATCGGCGTCTCGCCAGTAGGCGTAATGGTCTTCGCCGTGGCCGCTGCCGTCGAGCTGGCCCAAATGGGTATACAGCATGCGAGCTTGACCAATGTGGTCCAGCGCGGTGTTGGCCATGCTTAAGTCCTCTTCAAGGATGGGCGCATGGCCGCACCACTCGCTTAGGCGTTGACCGTGAATCAGCGCGGTATCGGCCAAGCGCGTGATGTAAACAAGGTGCGGGCTTTGCATGGTGGTGCTCACATGTGGTCGACCGCGTCGGGCAACTGGTAAAACGTTGGATGACGGTAGATTTTGTCGGCGGCTGGTTCAAACATCTCGCCCTTGGCCACCGGGGCCGAGGCGGTGATGGCGGCCGATGGCACCACCCAAATCGAGTCGCCCTCTTGGCGGCGGGTGTACACCTCGCGCGCCAGGTGCAAGGCTTGCTCGGCATCGGCGGCGTGCACGCTGCCGCAATGTTTGTGTTCAAGACCCGCCCCGGGGCGAATAAACACCTCCCACAACATCCAGGTGTCGGTGGTGGCTGATGGTGGCTGACTCATGGTGCTTCCTTGCGTACTTAAGCAACTTTGGCTTGACGACGGGCGTGTGCTTTGTTGGCGTGGGCGGTGGCTGCGTCCCGCACCCACGCGCCGCTGGTGTGCGCCAGTACACGTGTGGCCAAGCGTTCACGGTTGCACGGGCCGTTGCCGCCAACCACTTGCCAAAACTCGTCCCAGTTGATGGCGCCGAAATCGTGCTGTCCGCGGGCCTCATTCCAGCGTAAGTCGGGATCCGGCAACGACACACCCAAGACCTGGGCCTGCGGCACCGTGGCGTCGATAAATTTTTGGCGCAGCTCGTCGTTGGTGACGCGTTTGATGCCCCAGCGCATGCCTTGGGCGCTGTTGGGGCTTTCGCTGTCGGGCGGGCCAAACATCATCAGCACCGGCCACCACCAGCGGTTCACCGATTCCTGCACCATGTCGCGCTGGGCTTGGGTGCCGCGCATCATGGCCATCAGGGCATCGTAGCCTTGGCGTTGGTGAAAGCTTTCTTCGCGGCACACGCGCACCATGGCGCGGGCGTATGGCCCAAAAGAGCAGCGGCACAACGGCACTTGATTCATGATCGCCGCACCGTCCACCAGCCAGCCAATGACACCGACGTCGGCCCAAGTGAGCGTGGGGTAATTGAAGATGGAGCTGTACTTGGCGCGACCGGTGTGCAACGCGTCGAGCATTTGGTCGCGCGTGGTGCCCAGGGTTTCGGCGGCGCTGTAAAGGTAAAGGGCGTGGCCCCCTTCGTCTTGTACCTTGGCCAACAAAATGGCTTTGCGTTTCAGCGATGGCGCCCGAGAAATCCAGTTGCCTTCGGGCTGCATGCCAACCACCTCGGAGTGGGCGTGTTGCGAAATTTGGCGCACCAAGGTTTTGCGGTACGCCTCAGGCATCCAGTCTTGGGGCTCGATGTAGCCTTGGCTGTCAATGACCTGGTCAAAGTGTTGCTGGGCCTGCGCGTTGGCGGTGGGTTGGCCGGCCTCAATGGGCGCGGTATCCATGGCTTGGGTGTACACGGTGAACTCCCCGAAATTGGTTGGCGTACGTGGCAGTATACGCCAAAACCGACCGATTGGTCGGTTAACCCGTTTGCGGTGAGTCGGTGCTGACGTCCCAGCGGGCGTGCTGGTCTTGCGCCAGGGTTTGCATCAGGGGCGGCAGGGCTTGGCGCAATTGGGCCGCCAACCCATAGGGCGGGTTGAGCACCCATACCCAGCTGCCAGCAAGTCCGCCGCCGGGCACCCGGGCGTCGCTGCCTTTAACCTGCAACAGCGCTTGCAGCCATGGCCGGTGGGCGCGTTTGGCCATGGCCTGCAGCTGGCGCGGCAAGCGGTGCGCCTCGGCGCGCGCCACCAAGGGTATCCACACCACCGCCACCGCTGTGGCTTGGCGTTGTAAGGCGTCATCCAGCCACTGGGCTGCTTCGGCGTAGTCGGTCTTTACTTCGTAGCTTGGGTCCACCAGCGCCACTGCACGCCGTCCACGCGCCGGCCACAAGCTGCGCGCCGAAGCAAAACCATTGCTGCGGTGCACGCGTGGGGTGCAAGGGCCAGCTTGGGCTGCCGCCCAGCGCTGCAAGGCACTGCCGTCGGAGGGGTGGGTTTCGAACAAATGCAACGCATCCACTGGCCGCAGATGCTGCAACGTCAGCGCCGGCGAGCCAGGGTAGACGCTGGTCGCGCCAGGCTTACCCTGCCCGTTCACCGCAGCCAAATAGTCTTGCACCAAAACGGGCGCGTCGTGGCTGGCGCTTAAGCGTGCGATGCCCGTGGCGGCCTCGTCTTCGGGGCTGGGCCGATAAACCCCCGCCCCCGCGTGGCTGTCGATCACGCTTAGCGCCCCGGGTTTACGCAGCAAATGTCGCAGCACGGCCAGCCACACCATGTGTTTAAGTACGTCGGCGTGGTTGCCGGCGTGGTGATGGTGGCGGTAGCTGTGCATGGGCGGCCATGGTACCCGGTCTGGCCCGGCATCCGGTCAAAATCACCAAATCGGGTTACAATCGAGGGCTGCCCTTCAAACATTTTGGTTGCCGGGGGCGGTGCGCTGGCGCGGTGGCCCGCGGTGCTTAAGAGCCCAACAAGCCACAACCCAGCCAATGGCACACACCCAGAGGTCCGCAGCAGATGGATGCCTGGGGCACGGCCGAGCAGGCAACCAACAAACCACAAACTAGGAAACATGATGAAAACGTTTAGCGCCAAACCCGCTGACGTGGTGCATGGTTGGTTTGTGATTGACGCCACCGATAAGGTGCTCGGACGGGTTGCCAGCGAAGCAGCCCGCCGTTTGCGCGGCAAGCACAAGGCCATTTACACGCCACACGTCGACACCGGAGACTACATCGTTGTGGTCAACGCCGATAAGCTGCGTATCACCGGCAACAAAGCCGACGACAAAATTTACTACCGTCACACCGGTTACCCGGGCGGTATTTACGGCACCAGCTTCCGTGACATGCAGGCCAAACACCCGGGGCGCGCGCTAGAAAAGGCCGTTAAGGGGATGTTGCCCAAAGGTCCGTTGGGTTACGCCATGATCAAAAAGCTCAAGGTTTACGCCGGCGCGGAGCACCCGCACACCGCGCAGCAGCCCCAAGCGCTCGACATTTAAGGAGCGAACGCATGATAGGCAATTGGAACAACGGCACCGGCCGACGCAAGTCCAGCGTGGCGCGGGTGCTGATCAAAAAAGGCAACGGCAAAATCACCGTCAACGGCAAAGCCATTGACCAGTTTTTTGGCCGTCAAACCTCCATCATGATCGCGCGCCAACCGCTGGTGCTGACCGACATGGCCGACGCCTTTGACGTGCAAGTCAATGTGCGCGGTGGGGGTGAATCAGGCCAAGCCGGCGCGGTGCGCCACGGCATCACGCGGGCCTTGATTGACTACAACGCCGACCTTAAACCGGCGCTGTCGCAAGCAGGCTTTGTGACCCGCGATGCCCGCGAGGTCGAGCGCAAGAAGGTTGGTTTGCGTTCGGCCCGTCGGCGTAAGCAGTTCAGCAAGCGCTAACACAAGCCAAGCCAGCGCCACCGACGTGGCCTGGCTTGCCAAACCATGCGCTGGCGCCGATTCAAACGTCAACTCGGCATTGGTACGCCCCGTGTTGAGGTGGCGTCGGCCCTGGCCTGGCCGGTGCGCTGGTTGCTGGGCTTGCTGGTGCTGGCGCTGGCCACGGCCATGGCGCTGTGGGCGTTTCAGCAGGGCAAGCAAAGTGCCGGGCTGGAAATGAACCTGCAAGCCGAGGTGCAGCGCTTGCGCGAACTCGCGGCAACCCAAGGGCTGGCGCTGGAGCAGGCGCAAACCGCCATCAGCACCTCCAAAAGCCAGGCCGTGGCATTTGCCGCCGAGAAAGACGAGCTGGTGGCTCAGATCCGTCGCTTGGAGGGTGAAAACCAATCGCTGCGGGCCGACCTGGATTTTTTTGAGCGCCTGATCCCAACATCAGGACGAACTGGTCGTGGGGTGCAAATTCGATCGGTGTTTGCCGAGCGGCTGGGGCAGGCCCAAGTGCGCTGGCAGGTGTTGGTGATGCAAACCGCGCGCAACCCCGAAGCGGCTTCGGGCGATTTGGAAGTGCTGCTCATGGGCAAAAAGGCCGGCAAGGCGTGGAGTATGTCGGCCACCATCGAGCGCCGGCCCTTTAGTTTGGTGCAGTACGTTCGATTAGAGGGTCTGGTGCCGGTGCCAGCAGAGGTTACGATACAGTCGGTGGTGGTTAAGCTGTGGCAGGGCAATGCGTTGCGCGGCACCCAGACATTTAATTTTGAGTCATAAAGGCGTGGCATGAGTAAGGGCAAAAACCCTCTGATAAAAAGTTTGGTTGCCAGCGGCACGCGCGTTCAAGGCGGCGTGTATTTTGACGAAGGGCTGCGTGTGGACGGCGAGGTCAAGGGCAACGTCATCGCCAACGAGGGCAAGCCCAGCGTGTTGGTGGTGGGCGACAACGCCCGGGTGGAGGGGGAGGTATCTGCCGACCATGTGATCATCAACGGCGAGGTGGTCGGGCCGGTAACAGCCAACACCATGCTGGAACTCCAAGCCAAGGCCAAAATTGAGGGCGACGTGTATTACCGCGCCATTGAGTTGCACCTGGGGGCCATGGTGGCAGGGCAGCTGCGTCCCATGCCCAAAGTTGAAGAAAAACCTGCGCTCAAACTGGCTTCTTAAAGCCAACCCGGCAGCGGGTTACAAAGTGCGTTAGCATGCTTAGCAAGTATCTAAGGAGTCAGTCATGAGTGCCGACCTTGCCCCAGCCAACCCTGCCACGGACGACGCGCCGCTGATTTTCACCGACTCGGCGGCAACCAAGGTGGCCGATCTGATTGCCGAAGAGGGCAACCCAGACCTGAAGTTACGCGTGTTTGTGCAAGGCGGCGGCTGCTCGGGTTTTCAATACGGCTTTACGTTCGATGAAATCGTGAACGATGACGACACGGTAATGGAAAAAAACGGTGTGTCGTTGCTGATCGACGCCATGAGTTACCAATATTTGTTGGGCGCAGAGATCGATTACAAAGAAGACCTGCAAGGCGCGCAGTTTGTAATTAAAAACCCCAACGCCACCACCACCTGCGGGTGCGGCTCGAGCTTCGGCGTTTAGCTTAACGGCGCGGGGTAGCGCGCGCCCAACACGCGTGGGCCTTTGGCGCCCGTTACCTTGGGCAAATTGCCCGATAAACCCAACACATGGCGGTGCGCCAGCCAGGCAAAAGCAGCGGCCTCTACCGTTTCTGGCGCGAACCCGTGGACCTGAGCATCGTTAACCGCGCGCCCCGGTAACATTTGGCGCAGGGTACGCATGAGCGTAACGTTGCGCGCCCCACCGCCGCACACAACCAACGGCACGCCGGGTACGTTGTGCAGCTCGATGGCTTGCACCACCGAGCGTGCGGTAAGGGCCAGCAGCGTGGCCTGCACATCGGCCGCTGCCGGTGGTTCGGGCAGCCGTTTGAGGTGCTGCTGCAGCCAATCCATGTGAAAAGTGTCGCGCCCTGTGCTTTTGGGTGGCGGCTGAGAAAAAAACGGCTCGCTCAGTAACGCTGTGAGCAAGGCTTGATGCACCTGCCCGGTGGCAGCCCAACGGCCATCGGTGTCAAAGGGCTGTCCAAGGTGTTGTTGGCACCAGCCGTCCATAAGGGTGTTGCCTGGGCCGGTGTCGTGGCCAACAACCGCGCCGTTGGCGTGCAGCACCGTGAGGTTGGCAAAGCCACCCACGTTTAGCACCAACAACGCCTCACCCGGCACGCCAAAAGCCTGTTGGTGAAACGGCGGCACCAAGGGCGCGCCCTGGCCGCCGGCGGCAATGTCGGCGGCGCGCCAATCGGCGATCACGTCAATGCCTGTAAGCTCGGCCAACAACGCCGGTTGCAGCACCTGCCAGGTGTAGCCGGTGCCGTCGTGTTGACCGGGTTGATGACGCACGGTTTGTCCGTGCGCGCCGATGGCGTTGACTTGATGCTTGGGGGTTTGGGTGCGTTGCAGCAGCAACGTCACGGCTTGCGCCAAGGTGTGCGCCAGCGCGTTACCCGCGAGTGCGGCGCGGTGCAGTTCGTTTGTGCCGGGCTGGTTGAGTGCGTCCAAGGCTTGGCGCAGTGCGGGGGTAAACGCCAGGTGGGTGTGGCCCAGGCACTGCATGCCATGGTCGGAGCAGGCCAACAACACCGCATCCACGCCGTCAAGCGAGGTGCCGGACATTAAACCAATGGTTAGGGTGTTCGAGGGGCTGGGCATGTGGCGTGGTGGTCGCGCCTCGACCACTACAATGAACCAAAGTATACAAGTCACCCGTGCCCAATGACCACCGACTCGCCTTTGGCCGATGCGCCACTTAGCCCCGAGATAGCCCACGCCTTGGCCGTGACGCGGCGTGGGGTGGAGGAATTGCTGCCCGAACACGAGTGGATACGCAAACTGCAGCGCAGCGCCCTTAAGGGTGAGCCGCTGCGCATCTGGGCTTGGACCCCACGGCCCCTGACATCCACTTGGGACACACCGTGGTGTTAAACAAGATGCGCCAGCTGCAGGATTTGGGCCATCAGGTGATTTTTTTGATTGGCGATTTCACCAGCATGATTGGTGACCCATCGGGTCGAAACACCACGCGTCCAGCGTTGACCGCCGAGCAAATCAAAGCCAACGCGCAAACCTACTACGAGCAGGCGAGCAAGGTGCTGGATCCGCAGCGCACGGAAATTCGCTACAACAGCGAGTGGAGCGATCCGCTGGGTGCCCGGGGCATGATTGAACTGGCCTCGCGTTACACCGTGGCGCGCATGATGGAGCGCGACGATTTTGACAAACGTTTTCGTGGCGGGCAAAGCATCAGCGTGCATGAGTTTTTGTACCCTCTGATGCAAGGCTACGATTCGGTGGCGCTTAAGGCCGACTTGGAACTGGGCGGTACCGACCAAAAATTTAACTTGCTTATGGGCCGTCATTTACAGCAAGAGTATGGGCAAGAGCCGCAGTGTGTGCTTACCATGCCGTTGCTTGAGGGCACCGACGGTGTGGACAAAATGTCCAAAAGCAAAGCCAATTACATTGGCATCAACGAAGACGCCAACACCATGTTTGCCAAAGTGTTGTCGATCTCCGACGAGTTGATGTGGCGCTGGTATACGCTCTTGTCGTTTGAATCCATGGACACCATCAACGGGCTGCGGCAGCAGGTTAACCAAGGACGCAACCCCAAAGAGGTTAAGGTGCTGTTGGCCAAAGAAATCACCAGCCGTTTTCATGATCGGGCGGCCGCGGATGCGGCAGAGCAAGACTTCATGCTGCGCAGCCGCGGTGGTGTGCCCGATCAAATCGACGAGCTGGCACTCAGCGGCGCCCCGTTGGGGGTCGCGGCTTTGGTGAAGGCCGCGGGTTTGGCACCCTCAACCAGCGAAGCCAACCGCTTGATCGATGGTGGTGGGGTGCGGGTGGACGGCGTGGTGATCAGCGACCGCGCGCTGCGACTGCCCGCCGGTAGCTACGTGGTGCAAGTGGGCAAGCGCCGCTTTGCCCGTATCAACTTAAGTTAATTCACGAGCATGACGCGGCTCGGTGGCACGCCTACCTTTTGGTTGCGTCTGTCGGTGCTGGTGGCGTTGCTGACCATTGCGTTAAAAACCGCAGCGTGGTGGGTGGCCGATTCGGTGGCGTTGCTCTCGGACGCCTTGGAGTCGTTTGTTAACTTGGCCGGTGCCTTGTTTGCTTGGCGCATGCTGGTGGTGGCCAACCAACCCGCCGACGCCGACCATCCCTATGGTCACCACAAGGCGGAGTATTTTTCGGCCGGCTTTGAAGGCATTTTGATTGTGGGCGCGGCGCTGGGCATCATGTGGTCGGCGGTGATGCGTTGGGTGCATCCTGAACCGCTGCAGCACGTTGGCTTGGGCGTGGCGCTGGCCGTGGTGAGTTCGGCGCTTAACGGTGGCTTGGCGTGGCGTATGTTGGTGGCGGCGCGTCAATACCGCTCCATGGCGTTGCAGGCCGATGCGCGCCACTTGATCACCGACGTCTGGACCTCAGCCGGGGTGGTGGTGGGGCTGGGCTTGGTGTTGGTCACGGGCTGGCAATGGCTGGACAGCTTGGCCGCGCTGCTGGTGGCCGGCAATATTTTGCGAGAGGGGGTGCGCATGGTGTGGCGCGCCTCGCAGGGCTTGATGGACCAAGCCATGGATGAGGCGCAACTGGCCCGCGTGCACCAGGTGCTCGATGCATTCACCGCTGATGGTTCGGGCCCGGAGGTGATTCGCTTTGATCATATTCAAAGTCGAGACGCTGGCGCCCGTTGCTTTGTGGACATGCACATGCATATGCCGGGCGATTGGTCTTTAACCCGAGCCGCGGCGTTGCGCACCGATGTGGAGCAAGCCCTGATGCATGCCGTACCGGGCTTGCGTGTGTCGATTCAGCTGCTGCCCAGTCACGTGGAAGCCCACCTAGACGACCAGGCATGACACACGCTGGGCATTGACCTAGCGGTAAGGGTTGGCCAGCCCCAGTGTGCCAAGCACCTGAATTTCGCGCTGTTCCATGGCGTGGGCCTCGGCGCTTGATTGCTCGTGATCCCACCCTTGGGCGTGTAAGCAGGCGTGCACCAGCAAGTGCGCGTAGTGTTGCTTGAGCGTTTTGCCTTGCGCTTTGGCCTCGGCGGCCACCACCGGGGCGCACAGCACCACATCGGCCACGACCTGCGGCGTGTGCTGGTAGTCAAAGGTCAGGACATTGGTGGGGTAGGCTTTGCCGCGAAATTGGGTGTTGAGTCGTTCGCCTTCGTCGGCGTCAACCACGCGCACCGCCAGTTCACCCGGCACGGTTAGGGCGTGCCGCAGGCATCGCAGCACCCAGTGACGAGGCAGCGCCGCGCGGTGGCGCGCGATGTGCGCGATCGGACCAAACCGCAGCGACAGTTGCAACGCCGGTTGGGTCATGGGGTGTGCAGGGGCTGCGCGCGCTCGTAGGCATCAACAATGCGCGCCACCAAGGGGTGGCGTACAACATCGACGCTGGTGAGGTGACATAAGGCAATGCCTTGCACCTGGCGTAACACCTGCTCGGCCTCCACCAAGCCGCTGCGCTGCCCGCGCGGCAAGTCAAGTTGGCTGGTGTCCCCGGTGATCACCGCGCGACTGCCCAAGCCGATGCGGGTGAGAAACATTTTCATTTGCTCGGGGGTGGTGTTTTGCCCCTCGTCGAGGATGACAAAGGCATTGTTCAGGCTGCGCCCGCGCATGAACGCCAGTGGCGCGATTTCGATTTGCTGACGCTCAAACGCCTTGTGTACCCGATCATGGCCCATGAGGTCGTACAACGCGTCGTAAAGCGGGCGCAAATAGGGGTCGACCTTTTGCCCCAAATCACCGGGCAAAAAACCCAGCTTTTCGCCCGCTTCCACCGCCGGTCGGGTCAGCACCAAACGCTGCACGCTTTGGCGTTGCAAAGCATCCACCGCACAGGCCACCGCCAAATAGGTTTTGCCGGTGCCGGCTGGGCCTATGCCAAAGGTAACGTCGTGCTCGGCGATGGCTTGCAAATACGCGCGCTGATTGGCGCTGCGCCCTTGCACCGGGCCTTGTCGACCACTTAGGCCAATGCCGCCTTCGGTGGGCAACTCGGCGCTGGCAAGCATAAGCTGCACCTGGTCGGTACCAATGGGGTGGCGCGCCATGGGGTACATGGCCTGCAAAACCTCCATGGCGCGTCGCGCTGCGGCGGCAGGGCCTTCCACCCGGGCGGTGCCTTGGCGCAGCACCACCCGCACACCCAAGGTGTCTTCGATCAGTCGCAGGTGCTCGTCGGCGGCGCCACACAGGTGGCGCAATCGGTCGTTGTCTTGGGGGGCAAATGGGTGTTTGAGTATCACGCGGATAATGGGGGTTGGTTGACTCGAGTCTACGCTCTTTGTACCCCATGATAGGCAAGTTAATTGGTTCCGTCTTGCAAAAGAACCCACCCGAGGTGTTGGTGCAATGCCAGGGTGTGGGCTATGAAGTTCAGGTGTCCATGGGCACTTTTTACACGCTGGGCGAGTTGGGGGCACCGGTGGAGTTGTGGACCCACTTGGTGGTGCGCGAAGACGCACATGTGCTGTTTGGCTTCGCCACGCAAGACGAGCGCGCGGCTTTTCGCGAGCTGATTAAGGTCTCGGGGGTTGGTCCGCGCACGGCGCTGGCCTTGTTGTCGGGCATGAGCGTCACAGATTTAAAACACGCCGTGGTGATGCAAGAGTCGGGGCGCATGCAAAAGGTGCCTGGCATTGGCAAAAAAACCGCCGAGCGTTTGCTGCTGGAGTTGCGTGGCAAACTGGGCGATGCATTGGCCGGCGCGCCCAGCGCGCCAGGCTCTGGGGTGGCCGGCGATGTGCTGCAGGCGCTGTTGGCGCTGGGTTACAGCGAGCGCGAGGCGAGTGCTGCGGTGCAGCGCTTGGCCGAAGGCGTGTCGGTGAGCGATGGCATTAAGCAGGCCCTGCAGGCTTTGGCGCGGTAGTGGGCACAGGAGGGCAAGCGTGACGATTCATGACGAAGATTTGGGTGCAGCCCCGGTGCCGCCACGGGTGGTGTCGGGGCGCTCGGCCAGTCCACGTGAGGAGGCACTGGAGCGTGCGCTGCGGCCCAAGGCGTTAAGCGACTATGTTGGCCAGCGCAAAGCACGCGAGCAATTAGAGATTTTTATTGGCGCGGCCAAGGCCCGGGTTGAGGCGCTTGACCATGTGCTGTTATATGGGCCTCCGGGGTTGGGCAAAACCACGTTGGCGCACATCGTGGCGCAGGAATTGGGTGTGAACCTGCGCCAAACCAGTGGCCCGGTGCTTGAAAAGCCCAAAGACTTGGCGGCTTTGCTCACCGGCCTCGAGGCCCACGATGTGCTGTTTATTGACGAAATTCACCGCATGTCACCGGTGGTTGAAGAAATTTTGTACCCCGCGCTTGAGGACTATCAAATTGACATCATGATTGGCGAAGGGCCAGCGGCGCGTTCGATAAAGGTGGATTTGCAGCCCTTTACCCTGGTGGGGGCAACCACCCGCGCCGGCATGCTAACCAATCCATTGCGCGACCGCTTTGGCATTGTGGCGCGGCTGGAGTTTTACGCGGTGGACGAGTTGGAGCAGATCGTGCGGCGCAGCGCGGGGTTGCTCGAGGTCAGCTGTGCCGACGACGGCGCGCGCGAAATCGCGCAACGCGCGCGCGGCACACCGCGGATTGCCAACCGTTTGCTGCGCCGGGTGCGCGATTACGCACAGGTGAAGGGCGATGGCGTGATCACCGCCAGCATGGCCAGTGATGCGCTGACCATGCTGGATGTGGATCCGCTGGGCTTTGATGTGATGGACCGCAAGTTGCTCGAAGCGGTGGTGCACCGCTTTGACGGCGGGCCGGTGGGTTTGGACAACGTGGCCGCCAGCATTGGTGAGGACCGCGAGACCATTGAAGACGTGATTGAACCCTACCTTATTCAGCAAGGGTATTTGCAGCGCACGCCGCGTGGTCGCATGGCCACGGCGGCGGCCTACCGCCACCTTGGGGTGGCCGCCCCGGCGCGCGGCGGCAGCGACTTGTTTGGAGCCGCTTAATACGTCTCTAAATGCAAGCGGCCTTGGGCCAGCTGCGCACTGAGTTGACCCCAGTCGAGTCCGGCACCGCGGGCAATGTCTTGCAAGGCCTCCAGTACCCCGTGCTCCATGGCCTTGAGACCACAGACATAAAAAAAGGCGTCTGGGTCGCTGAGCAGCGGTGCCAGCGCAGCGGCCTGCTCGCGCATCAGGTCTTGCACGTAGCGCTTGGGCTGATTCGGCTCGCGAGAGTAGGCAAAGTGACTTTGTATGAAGTCGCCAGGGAGCTTTTGCAGCGGTCCGAAATAAGGCAACTCGGCTTGCGTGCGCGCGCCAAAAAACAGCAACAGCTTGCCGCCCACATCCTGGCCTGCGGCGCGCAGGCGTCGGCGGTATTCGGTCATGGCGCGCATGGGGGCACTGCCGGTGCCGGTGCAAATCATCACCACGTGACTGCCTGGATGGTTGGGCATTAAAAAGCTCTGACCATACGGGCCCACCACTTCCACCTCGTCACCCACCTGCAAGTCACACACGTAGTTGCTGGCCACGCCGCGCACCGGCTGTCCGCTGTGGTCTTGCAGCACGCGCTTGACGGTTAGCGAGAGGTTGTTGTAGCCGGCGCGCTCGCCGTCGCGTGGACTGGCGATGGAATACTGACGCGGGAAGTGCGCCCGGCCGTTGGCGTCGGTACCGGGCGGCACAATGCCCAGCGATTGGCCCTCGAGCACCGGGAAATGCAGGTCACCAAAGTCCAGTACCACGTGGTGGGTGTCGTAGTCGCTGCCCACATCGGTGACCCGTAAATTGCCCGTCACTTTGGCGCGCACCGACGGCTTGGTCGCCCCTGGCCCATAGAGTTGGGTGTGCGGTGAGGCGGCCGACCACGGGGCTTGCACGCTGCCTGGCCCGCTGGATGATGCGGCCGGAGCGGCCGGGGTTGGGGCGTCAGCGTCGGGCACTGCGCTGCTTGCTTCGGGGAGTTCGTCCCACCCCAACTGGTCTTGCACCGAGTACGCCTGCTCGCGCGGTACGTCGCGCCAGTTGTCAATGGAGCCGGTGGGGCAGGGTGGCACGCACGCCATGCACAGGTTGCACTTGTCAGGGTCGACCACGTAGTTGCGGTCGTCATGGGTGATGGCCCCAATCGGACAGGTGGACTCACAGGTGTTGCAGCGAATGCAAATTTCTGGGTCAATCAGGTGCTGGTGCAAAAGGTCGGATGCGCCCACGGTGCTTGGCTCCAGTTGGCGCTAGTTAAAGCGCACGTAGTCAAAGTCAACCGGCATGCGGTTGATGCCCACCACGGGCGGCGCAATCCAGTTGGCAAATTTGCCGGGCTCAACCACGCGGCCCATCAGGCTGGCCACAAACGCACGGTCTTCGGTTGAGGGCAGCCACTCGCCGGCACGCGCCTTCCACTCGGCCTCACTCACCACTTCACCTTCGGGCGTTACGTTGGCGCCAGCCAAGGCGCCGATGTTGCGGTTAAAGGCTTTGTGCGGCACGCGCAGTTGGAACGGAATGCCGGCCTTGGTTAATACCTTGTTCCAACGCTCCACACCGGCCACGCTGTCTTTGATGTAGTCATCACGCAGGACTTCGTTTAAGGCGTTCAGCATGGGCACTTCTTTCACTTCCAAGCCGCCCTCTTTGGCCACCAATACCTGGTAGGTTTTATCCTTCAGGATGTGGTCGTCCTCGCGCTTGCCCTCTTCGTAGCGGCTCTTTAAGCCGGTGCTGAAGAAGGTTGCGGCGTTGCTGGATTCATCGGCGCCAAACAAATCGATGGTCACGCTGAAGTGGAAGTTGAGGTAGCGTTGAATCGTTGGCAAATCAATCACGCCCGCGGCGCGCAGTCGGTTGACGTCATCGGTCTTTAACTCGTTCATCACTTGCGCGGTGCGCTGGATGGTACGCGCCACGCCACTTTCACCCACAAACATGTGGTGCGCTTCTTCGGTGAGCATGAATTTGGTGGTGCGTGCCAGGGGGTCAAAGGCAGACTCGGTTAGGGCCGACAACTGGAACTTACCGTCACGGTCGGTGAAGTACGTGAACATAAAAAAGCTCAGCCAGTCGGGTGTGGCCTCGTTAAAGGCGCCCAAGATGCGTGGGTTGTCTTCGTCACCACTGCGACGCTCGAGCAAGGCGTCGGCTTCTTCTCGGCCGTCGCGGCCAAAGTGTTTGTGCAGCAGGTACACCATGGCCCACAGGTGGCGGCCTTCTTCTACGTTGATTTGGTACAGGTTGCGCAGGTCGTACATGCTGGGGGCGGTTAAACCCAAATGCCGTTGCTGCTCCACCGACGCTGGCTCGGTGTCGCCTTGGGTCACGATGATGCGGCGCAGGTTGGCGCGGTATTCACCGGGAACGTCGGTCCAGGCTTTTTCGCCTTTGTGGTCGCCAAAGCCAATGGTGCGGTCGTCGCTGCCGGGGTTTAAGAAAATACCCCAGCGGTAGTCACGCATTTTGACGTGGCCGAACTGCGCCCAGCCTTGCGGCTCCACGCTGACGGCGGTGCGCAAATAAACCTCGCTGTCGGTTGAACCCTCGGGGCCAATGTCATCCCACCAGTTCACAAAGTTGGGTTGCCATTGTTCCAGCGCGCGTTGCAGGGCGCGGTCTTCGCTGAGGTTGACGTTGTTGGGGATTTTTTCGCTGTAGTTGATGCCACTCATGGGGTTTCTCCGATGCTGAAAATCAAAAACGGTTTGCTGACGGGTTCAGACCCGATTGAAGTCGAATTGCGCGCGGTCGCCTTTGCCGTAGACCTTGAGTGCGCCCTTGTCGCCGACCGCGTTGGGGCGTTGAAAGATCCAGTTTTGCCATGCGGTTAATCGACCAAAGATACGCGTGACCATGTTTTCGGTGCCGTTGAAGCGCAAATTGGCCTCCATACCTGTAAGGGCATCGGGCGACATCGCCACGCGCTCCTCAATGGCGATGCGGATTTCGTCATCCCAGTCCAAGTCGTCGGGGTTGGCCGTGATCAAGCCCAGCGCCAAGGCGGTTTCGCCGTCCAATTCGCTGCCGGTTTGCGCGCGCGCCGCTTCCAGCGCAGGCGCTTCGTCGTAAAAGCGGCGAGCCAGGCGGCTTTGGCCCGTGGCCATGGGGTAATGGCCCCAGTTCATGTCGGTTAGGGCAAGGCGAGGGGCCTTTTCGGGCTCATCGGGCAGGCTAAGCATGTAGCTGCGGTCGCAGGCCAAGGCCAGTTCCAAAAAGGTGCCAACAAAGCAGGAACCGGATTCAATCAGGGCAAACAAGCTGCGTGAGGAGACATCCAGCCGGCTGAGTGTGCGCCGCCACAGGCCAATGGTCTCGCGCACCAGCCAGTGCGCGCTGTTTGCCTGCAACACCGCGTCCATGGCGCGCACCGCGTCGGCTTGGCCGCTGGTGCGCAACAGCCACATGCCCACGTCGGGGGCGTTGGTGCGCATCCACAGAATTGCGTCGTCGAGTTCGCGAGCGGCTTGCAGTGGGTACCACGCCGCGCCGGCGGCCTCGATCTCGCTGCCGTTGCTCGGCTGCGGGCCCTCTGGTGCGCGCAAGGTGAAGGTGGCGGTGCGGGCGGCGGTGTCGATCGCTACATGCACGTGGGCGTAGCTCAACCCGCTGTTGTCCACTTGCCTATCAATGCGTGGCAACGCCACCCCAGTGGCTTGTTCGGGGCGGCTGCTGTCTTGCGCCAAGGCCTGCGCGCGCTCAGCGACACGTTGCGCGTACACCGCGGGCTTGGCGATGTCGTCCACCAAGCGCCAGTCTTTGGCGCGTTGGCCGCGCACGCCTTCGGTGGTGGTGCAAAAAATGTCGGCCAAATCATGGCGCACGTGGCGCTTGTCGGTGACCCGGGTAAGGCCGCCGGTGCCAGGCAGCACACCCAGCAAAGGTACCTCGGGCAGGCTCACCGCGCTGGAGCGGTCGTCGATGAGCAGAATCTCATCGCACGCCAGTGCCAACTCGTAGCCGCCGCCGGCGCAGGCGCCGTTGACCGCCGCCAAGAACTTGATGCCACTGTGTTGTGACGAGTCTTCCATGCCGTTGCGGGTTTCGTTGGTGAACTTACAGAAGTTCACTTTCCACGCGTGACTGGACACACCCAGCATGAAGATGTTTGCGCCCGAGCAAAACACCTTGTCTTTGAGGCTGGTGAGCACCACGGTACGCACCGTGGGGTGCTCAAAGCGGATGCGGTTGAGGGCGTCGTTGAGTTCAATGTCCACGCCCAAGTCGTAGCTGTTGAGCTTGAGCTTGTAGCCCGGTCGCAGGCCGGCGTCTTCGTCAAAGTTGGCAGCCAAGGTGGCCACGGTGCCTTCAACGCTTAACCGCCAGTGGCGGTATTGGCTGGGGTGGGTTTGGTATTCAACCGGTTGTGCTTCCATGGCTAACTCCTGATACGTGCATGAATCATATTGCATGTTTTATCAGATTGCAAGCACTTTGTTGCATGTTAGGCGCCAAGCTGTGGAATGGCTTGTTCCAGCGCGTGGCGTAGCTGGTGAAAGCTGGCCTCCAGGGGTTGGGCGCTGGTATCCAGGTGAATGTTGGCTTGGGCATAAAACGCCTCACGGCCAGCCAAAATCGCTTTTAGGTCTTCCATGGCCTCTTGGCTGGCAGCCATCGGGCGCAGGTCGCCTTGGGCGGTGACGCGTGCCATGTGGTCTTCGGGTGAGGCGCGCAGCCACACGGTGGTGCACTTATCCAGTAGCAGGCCAAAACTCGCCGGGTTGGACACCACCCCGCCTGGCGTTGCCAGCACCATATGCGTTTGTTGACTGATGGCGTCTTCCAGTGCTCGCCGCTCATATCGACGGTAAGCGCTCACTCCGTAGAGGGCCTGGATCTCGCTGACGCTGCAGCCGGCCACGGCCTCAATGCGCTGGCTGAGCTCAATGAACGGGTAGCCCAGGGCGTGGGCCAGGCGTTGCCCAAGGGTTGACTTGCCGGCGCCGCGCAGACCAATCAAGGCAATGCGGGTGCTGGCCCCATCGCTGCCATGCCCCAACGCTTGGGCGGCGGCCAAGCGGGCGGTGCGCACGGCGGCGTCATCGGCTTGGCTTAACAACTCGCGCAGCAGCAGCCATTCGGCGCTTTGCGTGGTTGGGTCGCCCAGCAACTCGGCCAGCGAACATTGCAGGGCTTGCGCCAGTTGGTGCAACAGCAGCACCGAGACGTTGCCGTCACCCAATTCAAGGTTGGCCAGGTGGCGCTCGCTGATGTCAGCGGCTGCCGCCAAGGCCTTGCGCGTCATGCCACGCCGTGCGCGCAGTTGGCGCGTGCGCTCGCCTAGGCTGTGCAGCAACGGATGCCGGTTTTTGACATTTGTCGTCATACCCGGCATCATGCCACACATGCACGATAGTGCATAACCAAAATGCATACAAGGAGACGCCATGTCAACCACCGTGGTTGAGCCCGAGGGACTGTTTAACTTTGCCGACTGGTTGCTGCAGCGCAACCGGTCGCGACCCACCCGCACCGCTTTTATCGACGACACCGAACGCCTGACCTACGGCGCGCTCGACGACCGCGTGCGCCGCGCCGCCGCGGGCATGTTGGCCGCTGGCTTGCGCCGCGACGAACGGGTGCTGTTGTTGATGCACGACAACGTGGACTGGCCGGTGATGTTTTTGGGCGCCTTGTACGCTGGCGTGGTGCCGGTGGCGGTCAACACCTTGCTGACGGCAGAGGACTACGCCTATATGTTGCAGCACAGTCGGGCGCGGGCGGCGTGGGTGTCGCCGGCGCTGCTGCCCACGCTGCGTCAAGCCATGGCGCAGGCGCAAGCCAACGGCGGCCACGCCGTGCAGCAGGTGTGGTGCAGCGGTGCGTCGGCCGACGGTGCCGAGGCGCTGTCGGCGCTTTGGCAGGCCGAACCCATGGCGGCGCCGGCCAGCACCGATGCCCACGAGCCCGCTTTTTGGCTGTATTCGTCGGGCTCCACCGGACGCCCCAAGGGCACGGTGCATAGTCAGGCCAATTTGTACAGCACCGCCGAGCTTTATGGGGTTGGCGTGTTGGCGCTGCGTGAGGACGACGTGTGTTTTTCAGCCGCGAAATTGTTTTTCGCGTATGGCTTGGGCAACGCACTGAGCTTTCCGCTGGCGGTTGGCGCCACGGTGGTGTTGATGGCCGGGCGGCCCACGCCCGAGGCCGTGTTTGAGCGTTGGGTTACGCATCAAACCACGGTATTTTTTGGCGCGCCCACCGGGTACGCCGGCATGTTGGCCTCGCCACACTTGCCGGCGCGTGAGGCCGTGGCGCTGCGCCTGTGCTCCTCGGCCGGGGAGGCGTTGCCGCGCGAATTGGGCGAGCGTTTTACCGCCCATTACGGCGTGCCGATTGTGGACGGCATTGGCTCAACCGAGATGCTGCACATCTTTTTGTCGAATCTTCCAAACGACGTGCGCTACGGCAGCACCGGATGGCCGGTGCCAGGCTACGAGGTGGCGCTACGCGACGACCACGGGCAGCCTGTGCCCGACGGCGAGATGGGTGACCTTTACATCAAAGGCCCAAGTGCGGCGCTTATGTACTGGGGCAATCGAGAAAAATCACGCGCCACTTTTCAGGGCGAATGGACCAAAAGCGGCGACAAGTACGTGCGCAACGCCGACGGCACCTACACCTACTCGGGTCGCAGCGACGACATGATTAAGGTGAGCGGCATTTACGTTTCGCCATTTGAGGTCGAGGCCACGTTGATGCAGCACGAGGCGGTGCTGGAGGCCGCGGTGATTGGCGTGGAGGACAGCGAGGGCCTCACCAAAACCAAGGCCTACGTGGTGCTCAAAGACGGCCGAACCTGTGACGCCGCAACACTGCAAGCGTTTGTTAAAGACAAGCTGGCACCTTACAAGTACCCGCGGCAGGTGGTGTTTATCACCGAACTACCCAAAACCGCGACCGGCAAAATTCAACGCTTTAAGCTGCGCGACGCTCGGGCCTAGGCGTGGCGGCCAACGACCTTTGGCTGGATGTGCACGCACCACAAGGCGCGGTGCGCGCCTATACGGGCATTCAGACGGTGGCAGCATCGCGCTCCTCATGGCCGCCCACCAAACTTGGCCGCTGGCTGGCGTGGTGGTGGAAGCGCCACACATCATGGTGGAGACGGTGTCGTTGCAGGGTATTCGCGCGGCGCGGCAAGCGTATGAACAAGGCGAGTTAAAAGCACGTCTGGCGCGCCACCACGACAACCCGGACTCGGCTTTTTGGGGCTGGAACCACGCATGGTTGGACCCGGGGTTTGAGTCGTGGTCAATCGAGCACGCGTTAACCGATATCGCGGTGCCGGTGCTGGCGTTGCAGGGCTTGGCCGATCCCTACGGCACGCGGGCCCAAGTGGACGGCATTGTCCAGCGGGTGGCGGGCGCGCAGGTGCGTTGCTTTGACCAAGCCGGGCACAGCCTGCACCGCAGCCACACCGACGAGCTGCTGCAGGCGGTGGCAGCGTGGTTAGGTGGTGGTCTCGTCTAGCGCGTTGTCTTCAAGGTGTCGGCGGTCGCCCCATGCCAGCAATTGCAAGCCTTGAGGTGCCCACAACAAACGGTTGATCGCCGCGTTCGACAAATCCCATTCGCGCTTGACTGGCAGCGCCACCCCGGTGGCCAAGCGATACAGCATGTCCAAAATACCCCCGTGCGCCACCAGCACGATCAAATCGCCGGTGTGCGCCTGGGCGAGGCGTTGCACCACGGTGGCGACTCGGCTTTGCAACGCCAGCAGCGTCTCGCCGCCGTGGGGTGCAAAGTCGGGTACGCGGGCATGCCAAGCGTGTGCCACGTCAGGGTGTTGGTCGTAAATGGTTTGCCACGTCAGGCCTTGCATGTCGCCAAAATGCCGCTCGCGTAGATCG
>RFXW01000181.1 GCA_009921245.1 Candidatus Fonsibacter lacus
CCGGGTTCGGTGCCGTCCACCAGCATGCGTATGCCTTTGGCCAAGAAGGGGTTGGCGATGTCTTGACCCTCAAGGGCAATCATGCCGTCTTTGCGAGCAATGGTGCCCAGGTTGGTGAGCTGCTCGATTAAATCTTCGGGTTTGTCTTCTTTGTGCAGCAAAGCCTTAAGCGAGCCCGTGATGCCGCCAATAAATTCCGGAATCGATGATCGTGCCAAAACGGCGGTCAGCGTACCCAAAACCACGATGTACACCGAGGGCATGTCTAGAAACACCATGGGGTCGCCCATGGCCATCACAATCAAGCCAAACGTTGCCAAAAAACCAATCAGGGTTGCGATATCCATGGTGTGTGCTCAGGTTGCTTTGCAGGGCGTCTTGACGCCGGTCACCGGGCTTGGCTTGCACGGCATCCAGGGAATGGTAGTACATGCTTGCCCGTTTAAGGAATCGACGGCAGTTGCCGGTTCTTTATGAGGGGTTTGGTGGCCAGCGGGCGACTTTGCGGTAAAGTCAACGGCTACAGTTCCGATAACGATGCCATGGCAAATGCTTATGTAACGCGGTGCCGCCGCCTGTTGATGTGGGCCTGCTTGCCACTGTTGGTCGTGGGCTTGAGTGGCTGTGATCGCTACTTGGAGCCCAGCAGCTGCGCCAACCTGACAAGCACCGATGGCACCGGCGCATTTGAGGTGTCAGACGACGGCGTGGCGCGCAACCGCGTAACGGGTACACGCTGGTTTCGCTGCAGCGCCGGGCAGCGCTTTGTGGCAGGCGAATGTCGTGGCGAGCCGCTTTTGCTCTCGCTTGAGGAGGCGGTGGCCTACGCCGAGGAATTTTCGCAAGTCTCGGGGCGGCGTTGGCGCTTGCCCACCTTGGCCGAGATGGACACGCTGGCCTCGCCCAGCTGCCAAAACCCGTACCTTAGTAGCCAAGTGTTCCCCGGCGTGCTGATTACCAACTACTGGGCCGCCAACGACGCCGACAAATCGTTTCCTTTGGGCTGTGTCACCTACACATACAACGGCAACCAACACTGCCGGCAGCACCGCGAGGAGCCGGGCCCGTTTTTGCTGGTGGTGAACTAGTCGCTGGCGCGCAACTCGTATTTGTTGATTTTCTCGATCAGTGTGGTGCGCTGAATGCACAGCAAGCGAGCGGTGCGCGAGACATTGCCTTGGGTTTGCGCCAGCGCCTGCGTGATGTAGCTTTTTTCAATATCGGCCAGGGTTTCTCTTAGTGGCAGCCCACCGGCGGGCAGGGTGGCCAGCGGCTCGCCTTGGGCCAGCCCAAGCAGCGCCTCGAGTGGGTTAACCGGGGCGGGGCTGTTTCGTCGGTGGCTGCAACAGCCGGGGTTGGCTCGGGCGCGAGCATGTGCAGCAGCGAACGCGGGCCGGCGTCGCCAAACATGGATTCGCGCAGCGTTGCCAACCCCTTGGGCAACAACGACGCCGGGAGCATGCCAAGCGTGACCTCGCGCCCGGGGACCAAGGCGCTGAAACGATCGATGAGGTTGGCCAGTTCGCGCACGTTGCCTGGCCACTGGTAGGTTTGCAGGGCAAGCAGCAAATCGGCGGCAATGCGAATCGGCGCCTGTGCCGCTGGGGCATAACGCTGGGCGTAAAAATCGCACAGTTCCTCAATGTCTTCGGGGCGTTCGCGCAGCGCTGGGGTATGCAGCGGCAACACGTTGAGCCGGTAATACAAATCTTCGCGAAAACGCCCCGCCGCAACCTCAGCCTCTAGGTCTTTGTGCGTGGCCGCAATGATGCGCACATCCACCGGCACCGACTTTACGCTGCCCACGGGGTCTATGACGCGTTCTTGCAGCACGCGTAACAGCTTGACTTGGATATCAAGCGGCAGATCGCCGATTTCGTCTAAAAACAGGGTGCCGCCGTGGGCCAGCTCAAAGCGCCCCGGGCGGTCGGCGATGGCACCAGTGAACGACCCTTTGCGGTGGCCAAACAACTCGCTTTCAACCAAATCGCGTGGAATGGCCCCGCAGTTAACCGCCACAAAACGCGCTTGGTGGCGGCTGGACTGTTGGTGCAATGCCCGTGCCACCAGTTCTTTGCCGGTGCCACTTTCGCCGTGCACCAAGGCGGTGGCATCGGCCGCGGCCACGGTGGCGATTAGGGCGCGCAGCCCCTCAATGGG
>RFXW01000182.1 GCA_009921245.1 Candidatus Fonsibacter lacus
GGCGGTCCGTGCCGTGGCGGGCTGGTTCATATCGAGCTAAGTGAGGCCCGTGGTGTGGTCTACTGGTTGCCGCGACACGACCTGCAACCCATCACCTTTTAATTAATTGATAGGCGCGTTCATGAATGCTTCTGTAGACGATCCGATCGGTGCCGCCCCAACCCAGGCGACCGATGACCAAGCGCATTGGGCGCAAGACACCTTGCGCGCCATGCTGCTGGCGCAGCAACAAGAATCCAAGCGTGCGTGGCGTTGGAAGTGGTTTTTCCGGCTGGCGTGGTTGCTGATTGGGCTGGCTGCGGTGGCATGGCTGTGGACGCCCAAGTCGGGTCCCTCGGCCATGGTGGGGCCGTACACCGGCTTGATCACCATTGACGGGACGATACTGCCCGATGGCGACGCCAGCGCCGACAAAATCATGGCGGGCCTAGACGAAGCCATGCAAGAGCCAGCCGTGAAGGCGGTGGTGTTGCGTATCAACAGCCCCGGTGGCAGCCCGGTACAGGCCGGATTGGTCTACAACGAAATACGTCGGCTGCGTGCCTTGCACGACAAACCGGTGTACGCCGTAATCGAAGAAATGGGCACTTCAGCCGCCTATTACATTGCCGCCGCCGCCGACGCCATTTATGTGCAACCCGCAAGTGTGGTGGGCAGCATTGGGGTGCGCATGGATGGCTTTGGTGCCACCGAACTCATGGCCAAGCTCGGTATTGAGCGGCGCTTACTGACCGCGGGCAAAGACAAAGGTTTTCTTGACCCATTCAGCCCCGCCAACCCGCAGCAAGTGGCCCACGCACAAGCGATGCTGGCGCAAATCCACCAGCAGTTTGTTGCCGCCGTTAAGCAAGGTCGAGGCGATCGGTTGCAAGCCGGCGCGGGGGTGGAATTGTTTGGTGGGTTGTTTTGGAGCGGGCAGCAGGCGCTGACGCTTGGCTTGGCAGACGAGACTGGCAGCGTGGACTCGGTGGCCCGTGATGTGGTGGGCGCACCCGAGGTGGTTGACTTCACCGACGAAGAAGACCTGCCGACCCGGTTGGCGCGGCGTTTTGGCGCCTCCGCGGGAGCTGCTTTTGCGCAGGTGTTTAGCCAAGCAAGCGGCTGGGGCTGGCGCTAGCCACGCCCCTGCCTGGGCGCCAACCGTCTAGGCGTGCTGCGCTTGCAACGCGGTTTTGAGCTTGCGTAACGCGGCGCTTTCCAGTTGCCGCACACGCTCGGCGCTGATGCCCCACTCAGCCGCCAGTTCGTGCAGGGTTTTGGTGGCTTCGCCGTCTGGTGGCAACCACCGTGCCAGCACAATGGCACGCGCGCGCTCATCGAGTTGCTGCAAAGCCTCGCGCACCCCTTCGGTGGCCAAGCGATAGGCTTGCAACGATTCCAAAACCTGCGCTGGGTCTTGCGCCGGGTCGTGCAAATGCGCCACTGGTGCCATGGATTCGTCTTCTGCGGCGCCTGGGGTTGGGTCCAGCGACACATCGGCACCCGCAAGCCGAGCCTGCATGGCCCGCACCTCGTCGGGTTTAACGTTCAGCGTGCGCGCGATTTCTTCTATTTCAGATGCGCGTAGCGTGGCGCTGGTTTGAATATCATCCTCGGCGTCTTGACGCAGGTTGTGGCGCAGCGAGCGCAAGTTAAAAAACAACTTGCGCTGGGCCTTGGTGGTGGCCACCTTCACCATGCGCCAATTGCGCACAATGAACTCGTGAATTTCGGCCTTGATCCAGTGCATGGCGTAAGTGACCAAGCGCGTTCCGTGGGTGGGGTCGAAGCGCCGCACGGCTTTCATTAAGCCAATGTTGCCTTCTTGAATCAAATCGGCTTGCGGCAGGCCGTAGCCCGCGTATTGCCGGGCAATGGCCACCACCACGCGCAGATGCGACAGCACCAGTTGACTGGCTGCTTGTAGGTCGTTGTCATTACGCAGTCGTTCGGCAGCCGCGCGCTCTTCTTCGGCGCTGAGCATGGGCAAAGCCTGAACCCCACGAATGTACGCTTGCAAATCACCCAAAGGCGGCAACGCCGCCCATGGGTTTGAGGGCGTCAGCGACGCGTTGGGCTTGAGCGCGATGTCGTGCATGGGCGTCCTCCTCAAAAAGTTAA
>RFXW01000183.1 GCA_009921245.1 Candidatus Fonsibacter lacus
ACCCACACGCCACCCCCAGTTCACCCGCCACCACCCAAGCCACGGCCTGGGTGGTGGGTGGCGCCAGCGGCATCGGCGCGGCCACCACCGCCGCCTTGTTGCAAGATGGATGGTCGGTGTTGGCCTTTGACCGCGACACCCAAGGGCTGGCACAACTTCGCGCGCAACACCCCACCAGCACGCTGCACACCATGCCAGGCGACGTCACCGACCCAAGCACCATCCAAGCCGCCGCTCAGTGGCTGGAGGCACACGCTTTACCCCTTGGCGCCTTGGTCAATTGCGCTGCGCACGCCGACCCCAGCGCCACCGTAGAAACCGCCACCTTGGCTGACTGGGAACGGGTGCTGCGGGTCCACCTCACCGGCGCCTTTCTTACCAGTCAAGCCGCCATTCCATTGATGCGCGCACGCGGTGCTGGCACCATTGTTCACTTGGCCTCACAACTTGGGCATGTCGGTGCGCCTGGGCGCGCCGCTTACTGCACCGCCAAAGGTGGCTTGATCAACCTCACCCGCGCCATGGCCGTAGACCACGCCAGCGACGGCATTCGAGTGGTCTCGGTCTCACCGGGGGCGGTTGAAACCGGGCGCATGACGCTGCGTTTTGATACCATGGAGCAAGCCCGCCAAGCACTCGGCCCTAAGCACGCCTTGGGTCGCTTGGCCACACCCCAAGAGGTTGCCGACGTGATCGCATTTTTGGTGGGTCCGCGCGCCTCCTTTGTCACCGGCACCGACTGGTTGGTTGACGGCGGTTGGTGCGCAGCCTAAAGGTTTCGTTCGATTTTTTCCCCTATTCAAGCGTTGCATAGCCATGACCCAAGAACTCCACGCCACCCTTAGCTTGCCTTTTCTGCGCGAAGAGCACCACATGTTGCGCGACGCCCTGCGCCGCTTCATTGAGCAAGAAGTGGTGCCACACGCCGACGCCTGGGAAGCGCAAGGCATGGTGCCGCGCAACGTGCTGCGCGCCATGGGCGACATGGGGTGGCTGGGCATGCGCTACGACAGCGAACATGGCGGCAGCGAGCTCGACCCCTTGGCCACCGTGGTGCTGGCTGAAGAACTTGGCCGCAGCACCTACGGCGGCTTTGCCGTGACCGTGCTGGTACACACCGACATGGCCAGCCCCCACCTGCACCATGCTGGCAACGACGCTCAAAAACGCGCCTTCATGCCTGCGCTGTGCAGTGGCGAGAAAATCGCTGCAGTTGCCATGACCGAGGCCGACGCCGGGTCTGACCTGGCCAGTATGCGCACCACCGCCCGCGCCGATGGCCACGACTGGGTGCTTAACGGCTCCAAAATGTTCATCACCAACGGCGTACACGCCGACCTTTACTTTGTGGCCGCCAAAACCGGCGAGCCCGGGCGCAACCATCAGATCTCGATGTTCATGGTAGAAAAAGGCACGCCCGGCTTTGAGGTGGCGCGGCCGCTCAACAAAACCGGCTGGCTTTGCTCCGACACCGCCGAGCTCAGCTTTAACAACTGCCGCGTGCCGGGCGGCAACTTATTGGGCGAAGAAAACAAAGGTTTTTACGCGTTGGCCCACAACCTACAAAACGAGCGCTTGGTGCTCGGCCACGCCGAAGTTGAGGCGTTGCGTGCTTTCATTTATCAAACCGCTTGGGCCTTGGGTCAGGGGCAACAGCAGGTTAAAGCAGTCTCCATGATCAAAGCGCTGGCAGGCACACTGGTTAACCAAGTCATGTACGACTGCGTGCAGTTTCATGGTGGCATGGGCTTTATTCGTGAAACCGCGGTTGAGCGCATGGCGCGCGACGCACGCGTGCAGGCCATTGGCGGCGGGGCCACCGAGGTGATGCTAGACGAAATCGCCAAGCGCATGTAACCCCGCTGGCGCCTTAATCGTCATCGTCGAGTTGCCAATCGCGGTCATACGACAGCCGATCGGCGGGATTCGGCAACAAGCCTGTGGGCGAGCCCTGCCACTGCCACCACACAAAGCCCAGCACCGCGGCCAGCAGCAACGTTGCAAGCCAGCGTCGACGCGCGCGTATCGGCCCGCCACCACCACCGACGGCACGGCCGCTTAGCATGGGTCGTGCGTGGTTTTGCCTGCGCACCGCGCTGA
>RFXW01000184.1 GCA_009921245.1 Candidatus Fonsibacter lacus
ATTTAGAATTTTTGCTGAATTTTTTAGAGAACCTGATCAACACATTGGATATATTTTTCCAAATATTAGTTTGGGTATGATTTTGAGTTTAATAACAATAATGCTGAGTCTTATTATTTTAATAAAAATTAATAAAAATGATTTTAAAAAAAATAATTAAAGTAAAAAAATTATTTTTAGATCAATATATAAATTATTGTTTGTATAAATTTGATACAAGCTACTATCAATCTAAAAATATCTTTGGTTATAAAGGAGACTTTGTTACCTCCCCTCATATTTCAAGTATTTTTTCCGAAATGTTAGCTTTTTGGACATTTTCATACTGGGATAAAATTAAAAAACCAAAAGACTTAAATATTTTAGAATTGGGTCCTGGAGACGGAACGATGGCGAAAGATATAATAACAACTTTAAAAAAAATAAAACAATTTAATGGAAAAATTAATTATTTTTTTTTAGAAAAAAGTAAATATTTAAAAAAAAAACAAAAAGAAAAATTAATTCATTTAAATAATATATATTGGATAAAAAATATAAAAGATTTCCAAAAAAATAACCTGGTTATTCTTAGCAATGAATTCTTTGATGCCCTACCAGTAAAACAATTTATTAAAAAAAAAAATAAGTGGCTTGAAAAAGGAGTTCAATTTAATAGAAAAACTAACAAACTACAGTTTTTTTTTGAGCCTGCATCTCAAGTACATATTAAAAAAATATCTCACTATTTTGATTTAGAAAAAAATAATTTTATTGAAATATGTTACGAGGCAAAAAAAATTGTGAAAGACCTTTCTTTACTTTTGCAAAAGGAAAATAGCATTTTCTTAACTATTGATTATGGAGATTTTTCTACTTTCAGTAATGATACTTTGCAGGCAATTAAAAATAGGAAAAAAGTAGATCCATTAACATTTCCAGGGGAAAGTGATTTAACGACCCATGTCAATTTTTATTATCTGATAAAACTATTTAATGAATATAATTTACATAAAATTTTTTTTATTAATCAATCCCAATTTTTGCAAAAACTAGGAATTAATGAAAGACTAGCAAGTCAAAATAAATTATTAGACAGTAAAAAATTATTTAATTTAAAACAATCTATAAAAAGATTAATACACCCGAAAGAAATGGGTAATCTATTTAAAGTTCTGGTGATAGGAAATAAAAAACAAAAATTTGACCTTGGAAAATGATATTAAAATCAAAAAAATTTTCTACAGAAAAAAAGATTAATCATAGTTTCTTTTCAAGAAAAAATGGATTTTCGAAGGGAATATATTCATCTCTTAACTGCGGCCTTGGTTCAAAAGATGAAAAAAGAAATGTATTAAAAAACATTAATTTTGTTAAGAAAAAAATAAAGGCAAAACAACTTTGTTTAGTACATCAAGTTCATAGCAATAAAATTATAGAATTAAAAAGAATACCAAAAAATTTTAAACAAATAAGAATTGGAAAAGCTGACGGGATATTTACAGGCTTAAGCAATGTAGGAATTGGGATATTAACTGCTGATTGTGCTCCTATTCTTTTTTTTGATAATCAAAAAAAATTTATCTGCTGTGTTCATGCGGGCTGGAAAGGAGCTTTTAAAAATATAGTTAAAACAGCTGTACTTTTATTTAAAAAAAATAAAATTTCTCCTCAAAATATTAATGCATGCGTTGGGCCATGTATTGGGGAAAAAAGTTATGAAATAAAAATAGATTTTTTAAAAAAAATTATTGCTAAGAAAAAAAGCTATAAAAAATGCTTCATTTTCAAAAAGAAAAAAATTTTTTTTAATTTAAGAAAATTTATAACACTTAAATTACTAGAAAGCGCTATATCCAAGAACAATATTAGTCATATTGCTAAAGATACTTATGTAAACAAATCATTATTTTATAGCTATCGTAGATCTATTATTTTTAACAAACCTGATTATGGAAGAAACATTTCCGCTATCACAAAATACAATTGATCACATAGGTTAATAGGTATATATAAAAAAAATGAAATTAGTTTCAGGAACAAATAACCTTCCCTTAAGT
>RFXW01000185.1 GCA_009921245.1 Candidatus Fonsibacter lacus
CAGCACCAAGGGCTCGTTGCCGTTGTTTTCTAGCCGGTGCACCTCGCCTTGCGGGATAAACGTGGAGGTGTTGGCGGTGAGCGTCAGGCTTTCGGTGCCGCGCGTGACGCGGGCCTGGCCCTGCACCACCACCCAATGCTCGGCGCGGCGTTGGTGGCGCTGCAAACTCAACACGCCACCGGGTTTCACAACGATACGCTTGACTTGAAAGTTATCGCCCTGGTCCACACTGTCGTACCAGCCCCATGGGCGGTGCACGGCGCGGTGCTGCTGCACCTGCGGCACACCCTGCGCCTCAAGCATGGCTACCGCTTGTTTCAAGTCGCCGTCGGCGTGGGCGCGGGTCACCAGCACCGCGTCTGGCGTGTCCACCACATGCACGTGGTCCACTCCCACCACCAGCACCGGGCGGGCGCCAGCGTGAATAAAGTTGTGCGCGCCACCCTGCACAAACCCTGCACCGTGCACGCGGTTGCCCTGTTCGTCTGGCACGTGTAAATCGGCAATCGCTTGCCAGCTGCCCATGTCGGTCCACGCGGTGTCCAGTGGCACCATGGCCAATGGGTTGTGCTTTTCAGCCACCGCGTAGTCAAAACTTTGTTTGCGGATGGCTGCGTAATCGGTGGCGGTGGGGCGTAAAAACCGCGCGGTGTCACGCCAAGCTTCGGTTTGGGTGGATTGCGCGGCACGCTGGGCTTGCTGCCAAATATCTGGCGCATGTGCAGCGAGCGCGCTGGCAAAGGCTGCAATTTGCCCCACAAAAACCCCGGCGTTCCACCAGTGCACGCCGTCGGTGGACAACCGCTGGGCAACGTCTTCATTGGGCTTTTCAACAAACGCTTGCACCGCTGCAGCGGGCGCCTGCGGCGACCATTCGCACCGGATGTAGCCATACGCGGTGCTGGCATGGGTGGGCTTCACACCCAACAGCACCAAGCGCGTGGCGTCAGCCTGCGCGGCGGCGGTTTGTACCGCCAACGCCATGGCCTGCGCGTTGGGAATGTGATGATCCGCCGGCATAAAACACAACACCGTGTCGGCTGGGCGTTGGGCTTGCGCACATGCAACCGCCCAGGCGATGGCGGCGCAGGTGTCGCGGGCCGAAGGCTCCAGCAAAACACTAAGACGCTGATCGGTGGAAGGGGCGGCATCCACCACCATGAAGCGGTGACTCTCACCCGCCACGCACCACGCTTCTGGCGCCAGCAACGCACAACGTTGCAACGTGAGCGCCATCAGGCTATGGCCATCAATCAGCGGCACAAACGGCTTGGGCGACTCGGTGCGCGACAGCGGCCACAGCCGTGTGCCTGAGCCGCCGCACAAAACAATGGGGAGCAATTGGGTCATGGGCGGTGAGTGTATCCGTTGAAATCACTCGCCATGGGCGTTGGCGCGCCAATAAAAAACCCCACCGTGCGTCCACAGTGGGGTTTTTGGGTTTCTAAGTCCTTAACTGGCTGATGCCAGCGGCGGGATTAGAACTTGTGGGTAAAACCAAAACCCAAAGTAGCATCACTGCCTTTGGGTGACTGGTAATAGGTGTTAAAGGAGGTTGCCTTGCTCAAAGCATACACAGCCGCTACCACGGTAGCGCTGGTACCAGCCGAGTTGTCTTTGTAGCTGCCAGCCTGCAGCGTCATCGGGCCCATGGGCGCCGAAATGCCGAGGGTGGTTTTATCGTTGCCCGTGCTGGTCTTACCAGCGTGGAGCTTAGCAACGCCGAGGTCATAAGAAGCGCCAACATAGGTCGTTTTGCTCGCGCCGCTGTAGCTGGAGGCAGAAACGGTAAAGCCATTAGCGCTGTAGACCGCTGAGATATCGCTGACTGCCTGGCCGCTGTTGTCATCCTTGGAGACCACAGCCGCACGCACCGTTACAGCACCAATGGTATTCTTGTAGCTGATCTGGTTGTCGTTACGCGAAGCAGCCCACTGCGCACCTTGAGCAGGCATATAGTTCGCAGCACCGGTGGGATCATTACCAACTGCGGCAAAGAAGCTTGGGCTCAA
>RFXW01000186.1 GCA_009921245.1 Candidatus Fonsibacter lacus
ATTTCTGCCATGCTGGCCACCGAAGGCATGCGTGTGGCGCAAGCCAAATACGGCAAAGGCAAAGTCATTACCGGCGAGCAAATGCGCTGGGGCCTGGAGAACATGAACCTGACCGACATTGGTTTGCGTTCATTGGGCTTTGGTGGCGTGATGCGCACCACCTCAACCAACTGCAGCGACCACATGGGCGCGGCCTGGGTGCGGGTGCACACATGGAATGGCAAGGTATGGGAGTTCACCTCCGATTGGCTCGAAGGCGATCGCAAGGTGCTTGACCCCATGGTCAAGTCCACGGCCGACAAGTACGGTGCTGAAAAAGGCATCAAGCGTCGCGCTGCGTCTGACTGCAACGCCTAAAAACAGCCGTTGCTCGGGGTGACGCCGGGCGTCACCCCACCCCACGCATCGGGCCTGTGGGCCCGATGCCCTCTTAACCAATAAGTGAGCCGACATGCAAAGCAACACCACGGTACTGAATGTCAATGGCATCGAGGTGATTTACAACCACGTGATCTTGGTGCTCAAGGGTGTGTCGCTGCAGGTGCAGCAGGGTCAAATTGCTGCTTTGCTGGGCGGCAATGGCGCCGGCAAAACCACCACCCTGCGCGCGGTTTCCAACTTGCTGCATGGCGAGCGCGGCGAAGTAACCAAAGGTGGCATTGAGTTGCGCGGTGAGCGCATTGAAAACCTTACCCCCGCCGACCTGGTACAACGCGGGGTGATTCAAGTGATGGAAGGGCGGCACTGTTTTGCCCACCTGACGATTGAAGAAAATCTGCTAACGGGCGCCTACACCCGAAAAGACAAAGCCGAAATCGCCCGTAACCTAGAGAAGGTGTACACCTATTTCCCGCGCATCAAAGAGCGCCGCAACGCGCAGGCCGCCTACACCTCGGGCGGCGAGCAACAAATGTGCGCGATCGGACGCGCCTTGATGGCCAGCCCCACCATGGTGCTGCTGGACGAGCCTTCGATGGGTTTGGCGCCACAGATTGTGGAAGAAGTATTTGAGATTGTTAAAGACCTGAACCAAAAAGAAGGCGTGACCTTTTTATTGGCCGAACAAAACACCAACATGGCGCTGCGCTACGCCGACTACGGCTACATCATGGAATCCGGGCGCATTGTGATGGATGGACCAGCCAAAGAATTGCGCGACAACGAAGACGTGAAAGAATTTTATTTGGGCGTGGGCGGTGGCGAACGCAAGTCGTTCCGTGAAGGCAAGAGCTACAAACGCAGGAAACGTTGGCTGGCCTAAATCATGGACGGAACGTTTTTTGACACCCGCGAGACGCTACCCACGGCCCAGCGGGAGGCCGCCCAACTGGCCGCGCTACCTGGCCACATAGACCACGCCATACGCAACAGCCCGGCCATGGCGCAGTGGCTGCAGGGGGTTAACCCAAGCGCCATCACCACACGCGCCGAACTGGCCACGCTGCCGGTGCTGCGCAAAAGCGAACTGCTGGCCCAACAAACGGCGACCCGACGCGAGCGGCCCTTTGGCGGCTTTGCCACCATGCGGCACGGGCCTCGCATGCCGCGCGTGTTTGCCAGCCCCGGGCCGATTTATGAGCCCGAAGGCAATGCCCCCAACTATTGGCGAATGGCCAGGGCATTGTTTGCCGCCGGCTTTAGAGACGGCGACCTGATACACAACTGCTTTTCTTACCATTTCACACCGGCCGGCAGCATGATGGAAACCGGCGCCCACCATTTGGGCTGCAGCGTATTTGCGGGCGGCACCGGACAAACCGAGCAGCAACTGCAGGCCATGGTGGATTTGCAGCCCGATGGTTATTGCGGCACCCCAAGCTTTTTGCGTATCTTGCTTGAAAAAGCCGACGAGACCGGCGTGGCGTTGCCGTTTTTACGCAAGGCGCTGGTTTCGGGCGAAGCCTTTCCGCCGTCGCTCAGAGAATGGCTGGCAGCGCGTGGCGTGCAAGGCATGCAGTGCTACGCCACGGCCGATGTAGGCTTGATTGCTTTTGAAACCAGCGCCTACGA
>RFXW01000187.1 GCA_009921245.1 Candidatus Fonsibacter lacus
GCTTGGCCGATGCATCGTTCAACCGAGTCACGGTGGATGGTGACACCTCAACCAACGACAGTTTTGTGGTGATGGCCACCGGTCAATCATCGGCTACCGTGGCGTCTTGGGACAGCGCCGACGGGCAGGCACTGTGGCAGGCTTTGCTCCAGGTGGCGCAGCAGTTGGCCCAAGCCTTGGTGCGTGACGGCGAGGGGGCCACCAAATTCATTACTGTGCGGGTTGAAGACGCGACCAGCAGCGCCGAGGCGCTGCAAGTGGCCTACGCGGTGGCGCATTCACCCTTGGTTAAAACCGCCTTTTTTGCCAGCGACCCAAATTTGGGCCGTATTTTGGCGGCGGTGGGTTACGCCGGTGTACTCGATTTAAACGTAGGTGGGGTCGACGTTTTTTTGGACGATGTACACGTTGCCACCGGTGGCGGACGGCACCCAGCCTACCAAGAGGCCGATGGGGTACGCGTGATGCAGCAACACGACATCACCATCCGCATCACGCTGGGACGTGGCCAAGCCTGTGAAACCGTGTGGACCTGCGACCTTAGCCACGACTACGTCTCCATCAACGCCGATTACCGATCATGAGTCAAATCCCTGATCTTCAAGCTCTGTTGCAGCGCGCTGACGAGGCGCTGGCGCTGCTACGCCAAAGCGTGGCGCACCCGCTGCAGGCGCCCGATTGGCAGGCGTCGCCCGCCTTTCGATACCGCCGTCGCCGCGGCCAGCCTGTGCTTGAGCCGGTGGCACACGTGGCGCATATCGCGTTTGACGATTTAAAAGAAATCGAACCGCAAAAGCAAAAAATATTACGCAACACCCGCCGCTTTGTTCAGGGACTGCCCGCCAACAACGTTTTGCTTACGGGTGCCAGAGGCACCGGTAAGTCGTCGCTGGTGAAAGCGTGCTTGCATGCCTTCGCCAGCGATGGGTTGCGCTTGATTGAGGTAGACAAAGCCGATTTGGTTGACCTACCCGACATTGCGGATGTGGTCTTTGGCCGCCCTGAGCGCTTTGTGGTGTACTGCGACGACTTGAGTTTTGAAGCCGGTGACCCGGCGTACAAGGCGTTGAAGTCCATGCTGGACGGTTCAGTCGCCGCCACCGACTCCAACGTGTTGGTCTACGCCACCAGCAACCGACGCCACTTGCTGCCTGAGACCATGAAAGACAACCTCAGCACCACCACCAGCGAGAACGGCGACATTCACCCCGGTGAGAGCGTGGAAGAAAAAATCTCGCTCTCGGAACGCTTTGGTTTGTGGGTGAGCTTTTACCCTTTCAGCCAAGACGAGTACCTGACCGTGGTGGCGCAATGGCTGGGTGCGCATGGGCTGAGCGCGGCGCAAATCGAGGCGGCACGGCCGGAGGCCTTGTTGTGGGCGTTGGAGCGCGGCGCGCGTAGCGGCCGGGTGGCCATGCAATTCGCTCGGCACTATGTCGATCGCTAACCGGTAACGGCGCGTGGCCGCAAGACTCGAGGTGGCGGTGGGTGTGCTTTGCCACGCCGAGCAAGGGGTGCTGCTCACCACCCGGCCACCGGGGCGGGTGTTTGCCGGGTATTGGGAGTTTCCAGGCGGCAAGCTGGAGCCTGGCGAAACCCTGGTGCAGGCCTTATGCCGCGAATTGTTTGAAGAAATTGGTGTCGATCCCCACACCTTATTGCCATGGCGCGTGCACGAGGTCGACTACGAGCATGCCTTGGTGCGCTTGCATGTGTTTCAGGTGTGGGGCTGGCACGGCACCCCGCATATGCGCGAGGGCCAGCGTTGCGCATGGACGGCGCTGCCGGTGTCGCTTAAGCCTATATTGCCCGGCACGCTGCCGTTATTAGAAGCATTACAAAACGAGTGCGTCGATGGCTTGCCGGTGCCGCCCCCCAACACGGCCTAACTTACCCAGCCCATGCAGTGCGGTCAGTCGGTGTCGGCGGTGGGGTCGGGAGGGCTGGCCTCAAGCCTAAACTGCTCGCTGGCCCAGGCG
>RFXW01000188.1 GCA_009921245.1 Candidatus Fonsibacter lacus
ATGACTCCTCCGCGCACTGGTCGGTTGACATTCCATGTCGGCCCGTCAGCCGGTCAAGTGATTACCATCGACTTGGCAGATTTTGGTAAGGGGGGCCCCATTACCAGTGAAATTACAGGGGATGTTGACTCTGGTGACGCAGATTCGCGTGTCAATCGCATCGATAATGTGGCCTCAGCCCAAGCAATGTTAGAAAAGCTAGACATTGCAGTGGACAAGGTCAATGCGACCCGTGCTCGGATGGGTTCAGTAATGAACAGACTCGAGCACACCATCGATAACCTGATGAACGTATCGGTGAACACGGAATTCTCGAGAAGTCAAATTCAGGATGCCGATTACGCTCAGGCCTCCACCGATCTAGCCCGCAGTCAAATCATGCAGCAGGCCTCAATAGCTGTCCTTGCCCAGGCCAACACGTCTCAACAGGGTGTGTTGCAGCTATTACAGGGCTAATCGGTGCTCTAGTTGCTAGCCTCAGCCTTTTGCTCGGGCTCGCCACTGCGGCACACGGCAAACACAAAGTGCTGGGTGCGGTTGGCCACCACGAATTGCCGCTCTTGGCGGCATTCATCCATGCTGGGGTAAGCAAATTGTTGTATGTTGGTGCAGTTTCCCATCATCATGCCAAAGCACATCACCAGTGTGGCCATGGTTCGCTCCTAGTTGGTTATGCTTCACAATCGACACTTACCCGGCGAATTTAAGACATTGCATGGCCACCTCTCCTAAACCCCCTTGTAAAGCCTGCCAGTTGATCAGGCGTTTTTTGCTGTTGGCAGCGGGTTTGTTGGGGGTGTTGTATCTGCAACCCGATTGGCGTCTGCCGGCGGGTATCAACTACGGCAAGTTGATTGGCGATTTGTTTGCGTTGGTCTTTGTGTTGTTGTTAGGCTGGAAAATTTACCAATACCGACGCGACCTTAAAAGTGGCGCCGAAAAAGATCGCATCCGTCGGCGCGTGGAAGAGCAGCTGGCGCTGCGGCGCCATGGGCGGCGTCGATGAAACCCGCCGCCAACGATGTGCCCAACTGCTGGCGTTGCCGGCACTTTGCCATCAGCTACGACCCCAAGCGGCCGTACAGCTGCCGCTTAATGGGGTTTAAAACCAAAATCTTGCCAGCGATTGAGGTGCTGCGTGCCGACGGTATTCGCTGCCTTGGCTTTGAGCGAAAGCCCATGGCCAATGGCTTGGCGCCTTCGGCTGGTGTGCTGGAGGCTTGATGCGCTCGCCCATTGCTTTGGCGCTGTGGTGCGCGTGTTGTGTGTGGTCTGCGGCTTGGGCGCAAAGTTCAGCGCCAGCCAACAACGACATGATCGAAGCCGGCGTGGCGGCCATGGAGCGTGGCCACTACGCCACCGCGTATCGCGCGTGGATTAAGGCGGCCGAGGCCGGCGACGCCATGGCCCAAACCAACATTGGATACTTGTACGAGCGCGGTTGGGGCCAGCGTCAAAGCTACGTTAAGGCTTTGGCTTGGTACCGGCGCGCCGCCGACCAGGGCTTGCCTCAGGCCGAATTCAACATAGGCACGTTGTACTACTACGGTTTTGGCGTGGAGCGCAACCCGCGCGAGGCGGTGGGGTGGTTTCGCCGGGCGGCACGCGAGGACCTGGCACAGGCGCAGTACATGCTGGGCATGGCGTACTACGAGGGGCAGGGCGTGCAGGCCATGCCCATGCTGGCCAAAGATTGGTTTAACAAAGCCGCCCGCCAAGGGCACGACGCCGCACAAATGATGCTGGCCATGGTGCTGCTGTCGGGGGACGCTGGCGAAGCCAACCCCTACGCCGCCTACGTGTGGGCTGATCTGGCCGCGCGCGCCGGCCAGCAAGAGGCGTCGCTGGTACGCGATTACGCGTCGTTTAAGCTCAACAACGCCGAGGTTGAGCGCGCCAAACAAGAGGCCTTGGACTGTGGCCGCAAGGGGCTTAAGAGCTGCCCTTAGC
>RFXW01000189.1 GCA_009921245.1 Candidatus Fonsibacter lacus
GCATTCGGGCCAAGCGGCGGCCGTCAGCACTGCTGCCACCAAGATGGTCATGGGCAAAGGCCGACATCCGGTCTGCGCCGCCGATCGCCCCACCAAGAAGCGCGGTTGTGGTCCGCAACATATTCACTTCAATATCAAGACAGCTAAACATCCGGCCCGACACCAGCGCATGGATCGGCAGAGCCACAGCCAGCCCCAACGGCGCCGTCACTGCCGCCCAGCAATGCCGTAAGGCGCGGATCTTGGCAATGCCCGCAAACAGATCCGCCGGTAACGCCACCTGGGCCGACAGCCGCGAGGCCAGCAGCGCAAGGTCGAGCCCGGCTTTATGCCCGTGACGCAAAATGTCGGTCAGGCAGGCCAGAATATAGGCCAATTCTTCAACCGCGGTCATGCCGCGATTGTGCCAGTGCCAGCCACCAGCCGCAAACAGGCCGCGCGGCACATCGTCACGATCGGCGGTGCCAAGCAACGACAAACCCGCGGCCAAAAGTTGCGGGTCTCCTGCCGGACCAAACGGGTCGATATTGGCATCGACGGCAAGCTCGCCAAGCCGGTGGCCTTGTTGCCGCGCCACCGTGTCAAGCGCGCTAAGATGCGCCATCGCCGACGCCCCCGAATCTAAACAAAGACCGATGGCCGATAGCATAACCCCGTCCAACATCGGCGCCATAGCCGCATCATCGCCAAGCCCATAAAGCCACAGGCTGCCGACACCGTCCGCCAATTCATCCATGATCAACCGGTTGACCCCGGCGGGGTCGCCCGTCCTGTCATTGGCCGCATCGATCGGTTGGCAGATATCCCACCCGTCGGCGATATGCCGCGCCGGATCACACGGCAGGCGGGTCACGGGTACCGCCGCACCGGAATCGCCGGTCACCGGATCATAGAGCGCATGGATGGCAAGGCCATCCTCGTCATGCCGGGTCAAGCTGTCAGCGGGCGCCCCTTTCAACAGCTTGTCGATCAGCGCCAGCCATTGCTGACGATCAGCTGGCGCAAAGGTGCTTTGGGTGGGTGACATGACCGGCCTTTTGTTTTAACTATCGGAGATGAAATTAGCAGCGCCGTCCCGGTAAATCAAGGAACCAACATGACGCCGGACCGTCCCGACATGTCGCTATTGCCGCACTGGTCAGACCGTGCGAACCGGCTGGTGTGGCTGATCCTGCTGGGCCTGACACTGGCGCGCACAATGGCGGTTTTGGTCAGCCCGCTTGGGCTTGGTGTTGACGAGGCACAATATTGGCTGTGGAGCGAGACACCCGATTTCGGCTATTTCACCAAGCCGCCACTGACCGCGTGGATCATCGGCGCGGCGCATTGGCTTTTTGGCCATCATGAGGCGGCGGTCCGACTGCCGGCAAGCTGGCTTCATCTGGCCACGGCGGTTGTGTTATGGCGGTGCGGTGATTGGCTTTATGGCGCGGCGGCGGGCCGGGTGACGGCGCTTGTCTGGATCAGCCTGCCAGCCACCGCGCTTGGCAGCTTCTTGATATCGACCGACACACCGCTGATGCTGACCATTGCGCTGGCCTTGTTGGCGCTGGCGGCTGCCGCCAGCCACCGGCTTGCGGTGCGCTCGGCCATGCTGCTGGCGGGCATGGCGCTGGGCTGTGGTCTATTGGCCAAATATGCCGCGGCCTATGCGCTGTTTGGCGTGATGCTTATCTGGGCGTCTGGTCGCCACCAGGACAAGCCGCTTGTGACCGGCAAGGGCTTGCTGTTGGTGATCGCCGCCTGTCTGCTGACCGCCAGCCCGAATCTGATCTGGAACCTGACGCATGATTTTGCAACAGTCCGTCACCTTGGTGACAACGCCAATGTAATGCTGCAAGCTGGTGGAATTGCCTCGGCATTAGAGTTCTTGGCCAGCCAAGCAGCCGTGGCCGGGCCCGTGCTTTTTGTCTTGATGC
>RFXW01000190.1 GCA_009921245.1 Candidatus Fonsibacter lacus
AGCTTTAACAGCCTCAACAGCCCCGATGGCAGCGCGCTGCGCCGCGCCATCGACGCCGAACTAAGCCAACGCTAACCGCACAACGCGCGCCATGAACGCTCCACTACCCCCTTCGTCCCTGCATCCCAGCGCGCCACGCGTGGCGGTGGTGGGCTCGGGCATTGCCGGCTTAATGGCCGCGTATCGCTTGCGCCGGCACGCCCATGTGACGCTGCTGGAAGCAGCGCACACCTTTGGTGGCCACAGCCATACCGTGGACGTGACACTGCCCAATGCGCAAGGCGCAGTGGTCACGCACGGCGTGGACACCGGCTTTTTGGTGATGAACCCGCGCACCTACCCCGGCATGCTCGCCCTTCTCGATGAACTGGGGGTGGACGTGGCACCGTCGGAGATGTCGTTTTCGGTGCAGGTGCCGCAGGCTGGGCCACACGGGCACACGCTGGAGTGGAGCGGGCACAACCTTGGCAGCGTGTTTGTGCAGCCGCGTAACGCGTTGCGCCCGCGGTTTTGGTCGATGCTGCGCGACATCTTGCGCTTTAACCGTCTGGCAACCGCGCTGGCCACCGCCCCCCAAGCAGCCCCCGCCCTCAGCATGCCGCTGGGCCAGTGGCTGCAAAGCGAGCGCTTTGGTCAGCCGTTTGTGCAGTGGTACCTGCTGCCTATGCTGGGCTGCATTTGGAGTTGCCCCACCCAGCAGATGCTGGCTTTTCCTGTGGCCACACTGGTGCACTTTGCGCACAACCACAACCTGCTGCAAATCAGCAATCGCCCGCAGTGGCTTACCGTGCGCGGCGGCTCGCGCCGCTATGTTGAACGCATGGTGGCAACCCTCCAAGACGCCCGCACCAACTGGCCGGTGCAACGCATCACACGCCACGCTGACGAGGTTCGGGTTTACGGACGCGGTAAATACGAGGTGTTCGATTACGTGGTGTTGGCCTGCCACAGCGACCAAGCCCTGGCCATGCTCGAGCACCCCAGCAGCCAAGAGCGCCGCGTGTTGGGCGCGATTGGCTACCAGCCCAACCGCGCGGTGCTGCACACCGACACTTCCGTGCTGCCCAAAGCGCAAGCGGCGTGGGCGGCGTGGAACTACCACGCCAGCGGCCCGGAACAGTCGCAACCCCGGGTATGCTTACACTACTTAATCAATCGTTTGCAGCCCTTGCCATTTGCTCAACCCGTGGTGGTATCGCTCAATCCCCACGGCCCCATCAAAGCACAACACGTGTTGGCCGAACTGGACTACGCCCACCCCATTTTTGATCAAGCCGCGATCGCGGCGCAGCCAAGCGTGGCCGAGATCCAAGGGCTGCACCGCACCTTTTTTGCAGGGGCTTGGACCGGCTACGGTTTTCACGAAGACGGCATGCAATCCGGCGTGCGCGCGGCGCAAGCGTTGCTGCAATGGCACGCCCAGGCGATACCCACGCTGGCATGAACCAGCCGGCGGTTGGCTTTGGTGGCGTGCGTCACACACGCTTGTGGCCCAGGTGGCATCGGTTCACCTACAGCAGCTGCTTTTGGTGGTTGCCCATGCGCAGTTTGGCCCACAACCCACACCCCTTGTTGGCGCGCAACCGACGGGCGTGGCTGAGTTTTCACGACACCGATCACGGCCAAGGCCACAACAACGCCTTGCAGTGGCTGGACGACACACTCGCAGCGCACGGCATCGACGACGCCGACGGCGAGGCTTGGCTGATGACGTACCCGCGGGTTGCGGGCTACGTGTTCAAACCGGTGAGCTTTTGGTTCTGTCAACAAGCCAACGGCACGTTGCGCGCCGTGGTGGTGGAGGTAAACAACACCTTTGGTGGGCGTCACACCTATGTCTTGCCGTGGCCACGCCTGGGGCGCTGGTGCCAAACCAGCAAAGCGTTTCA
>RFXW01000020.1 GCA_009921245.1 Candidatus Fonsibacter lacus
GACGTTTACGTAAACGTCAATTAAAACAATTTGCTGGCACACGCTGTTCTTTGGCCACCATGGAATACACCATACGCGACCTCGCGAAAGAGTTTGACCTTACCACGCGCGCCATTCGATTCTACGAGGACTTGGGGTTGCTGCAGCCCAACCGTCGCGGACCGGGTGGGCGCGTGCGGGTATACAGTGCGCGGGACCGCACCCGGCTGCGCCTGACGCTGCGGGCCAAGCGCCTTGGGTTGTCGCTGACCGAAGCCAAAGAACTGATTGACATGTACGACAGCCCACGCGACACCGCAGCTCAGTTGAAGCGGTTTTTGCAGGTGTTGGCCGAGCATAGGCGCGGGCTGGAGCAGCAATTGGCGGAACTGCAGGCCAATGTGAGCGAGGTTAAGAGCCACGAGCGCGAGGCCCGGGCCGTGTTGCAGCGGCTGACGCATTCAAGGGAGTTGTCACATGAATGATGAACACGATGACTTGGCTGGCTTGTTTGAACACAACCGCCAATGGGCGGCGCAGATGGAGCAACAACAGCCGGGGTTTTTTCGTCGGCTAAGCGCGCAACAACAACCGCGTTATATGTGGATTGGGTGCTCCGACAGCCGAGTGCCCGCCAATCAAATCACAGGCTTGGACCCGGGCGAGGTATTCGTGCACCGCAACGTAGCCAATGTGGTGGTGCATTCAGACTTGAACGCGTTGTCGGCGCTGCAATTCGCCGTGGAGCGGCTGCGGGTGCGACACATCATGGTGGTGGGGCACTACGGCTGCGCGGGGGTTCAAGCCGCGCTTGAGGGTGCGCGCATTGGGCTGGCCGATAACTGGCTGCGGCATATTCAAGACGTGCGCGATCAGCATCAAACCATGATCAGCCAGCTGGATGCGTCGCAGCGCTTGCTGGCCATGTGCGACCTTAATGTGATCGAGCAAGTGGTGAACGTGGCCCAAACCACGGTGGTGGCAGACGCCTGGGCGCGCGCCCAACCCTTAACCGTGCATGGCTGGGTGTATGGGCTGCACGACGGCCTGCTGCAAGACTTGCATATTTCGGCTTCTTCTGCCACCGAGCTGGACGCTTGCTACCACGAGGCGGTGCGGGTGGTGGCTTCGCGGATGGCACAGCCCCGGGTGGCCGCGGCATGAACACGCCTGCCTTGGATTCCAACGTGGCGCACGAAATGGCGCAGGCCCTGCTTGATGGATTCGAGCGCCACTACCGCTTGTTTCGCGAATCCTCGGCCAACGCCAAACAACGCTTTGAGCAGCGCAACTGGGCCGAGCAGCAAATGGCGCAGCGCGAGCGCATTGCGTTTTATGACCAACGGGTGGCCGAAACGGTGAGCCGATTGACCGAGTCGTTTGCGGCGCAAACACAGCCCACCGCGGTATGGCAGCAGGTGAAGCTGTTGTTTATTGGCATGTTGGTTGGCCACCATCAGCCGGAGCTGGCCGAGACTTTTTTTAACTCAGTCACCACCAAAATACTGCACCGGCATTATTTTCATAACGATTTCATTTTTGTGCGGCCTGCCATCAGCACCGAGTATTTGGAGGCCGATGACACCCCCACCTACCGCGCGTATTACCCCAAGCGTGAGGAGTTGGCCGATACGCTGGCCCGTATGCTGCAGGACTTTGCGCTGGCGGTGCCGTTTGTGGCACTGAAGGCTGACGCGCAACGGGTGGCCAAAGCATTTGAGCGCCAACTGGGGCGGGGACGGCTGCGCCCCAACTTTCAGGTACAGGTACTGGATAGTTTGTTTTACCGCAACAAAGGTGCCTATGTGGTGGGCAAGCTGATCAATGGCTTTCAAGAAGAGCCCTTTGCGCTTGCCTTGTTGCACCAAGACGACGCGGGTGTGGTGGTGGATGCCGCGCTTTTTGGCGCTTCTGAGCTGCTGATTTTGTTTTCGTTTGCGCGCGCCTACTTTATGGTGGACATGCAAGTGCCTTCGGCTTACGTGCAATTTTTGCGCACGTTGATGCCGCGTAAGCCACGCGCCGAGTTGTACAACGCGCTGGGCTTGGCCAAGCAGGGCAAAACCCTTTTCTACCGCGACTTTCTGCATCATTTGCGGCACAGCACCGACGCCTTTCGGGTGGCCCCAGGCATCAAAGGCATGGTCATGATGGTGTTTGATCTGCCCAGTTTTCCGTTTGTTTTTAAGGTAATCAAAGACCACTACCCACCACAAAAAGACACCACGCGCGAGCAGATCAAAGGCAAGTATTTGCTGGTCAAGCAGCACGACCGGGTGGGCCGCATGGCCGATACCATGGAATACAGTTTGGTGGCGTTCCCGCTGGCACGCTTTGAGCCGGCGCTGTTGCAAGAGCTGCAAGCCCAAGTGGGCAGTCAATTGGAGTTTTCTCACCCCGACCCCGCGCAGGCCACCGAGGTGGTGATACGTCACGTGTACATTGAGCGCCGCATGATTCCGTTGAACTTGTATTTACAGGAATTGTTTGATGCGCTCAGCGAGCGCCCTGACGATACGGCCGCACTGCAGCAGCTGCAGCACGTGGTGGTGGAATATGGCAATGCCATCAAAGACATGGTGGCGGCCAATATTTTTCCGGGTGATATGTTGTGGAAAAATTTTGGCGTGACACGCAACGGTAAAGTGGTGTTTTACGATTACGACGAAATTGAGTACATCACCGATTGCAACTTCCGCGAGGTGCCGCCACCGCGTAACGAAGAAGACGAAATGTCGGGCGAAATTTGGTATTCGGTTGGTCCGCGTGACGTGTTTCCTGAAACGTTTGCCCCGTTTTTGTTGGGCAACGCCAAGGTGCGCGATGTGTTCATGGCGGCGCACGCGGATTTGCTTGATCCACGCTATTGGCGCATGCACCAAGAGCGAATCAAGCAAGGCCATATCTCTGATGTTTATCCGTACGAAGGGCGCAGCCGCTTGGCCGTGCCCGAAGCCAACCTACAAGAGGTAACGCAATGAGTGAGACGATTTGGATTGCGGCGGCGGCGCGCACGCCGATGGGGGCGTTTCAAGGTGACTTTGCATCGCTGGCGGCGCACGACTTGGGTGGTGTCGCCATGGGTGCGGCGCTGACGCGCGCCCAGGTGGCGCCGCAGCTGGTGGACGAGGTGCTGATGGGCAATTGCTTGATGGCGGGGCAAGGACAGGCGCCGGCTCGCCAGGCCGCGTTAAAGGCTGGGCTGCCGATGGCCACGGGCGCGGTGACGCTGTCCAAAATGTGCGGCTCGGGAATGAAGGCGGCGATGCTGGCGCACGATATGTTGCGTGCTGGCAGTGCCGACGTGATGATTGCCGGCGGTATGGAAAGCATGACCCAAGCGCCGTATCTGCTGCCTAAGGCGCGCGGCGGCTATCGCATGGGGCACGGCACGGTGCTTGACCACATGATGTTGGATGGCCTAGAAGATGCCTACGAGCCGGGTCGATCGATGGGTACGTTTGGCGAGGACTGCGCGGCGAAGTACGGCTTTACCCGAGCGCAACAAGACGCCTTTGCGATGGAGTCGGTACGCCGGGCCCAACAAGCGATTGAACAAGGTGCGTTTGCCGATGAAATTGCTGCGGTGGAAGTGGCAAGCAAAGGCCAAACCCGTACGGTGGACACCGACGAGGGGCCAGGAAAAATCAAGCTCGACAAAATTCCCACGCTGCGCCCGGCGTTTAAGCGCGACGGCGGCACCATCACGGCGGCCAGTAGCTCGTCGATCAACGACGGCGCCGCAGCCTTGGTGCTGATGACCGAGCGCGCGCTCAAGGCGCACGGCGTGCAGCCGTTGGCGCGCGTGGTGGGGCATGCCACGCACGCTCAAGAGCCGAACTGGTTTACCACCGCACCGGTGGACGCCATGCAAAAGCTTTTTTCTGCCACCGGCTGGCAAGCGGCACAAGTGGATTTATTCGAAATCAACGAGGCCTTTGCTGTGGTGCCCATGGCGGCCATGCACGAGTTGCAGCTGCCGCACGAACGGGTCAATGTGCACGGTGGTGCCTGCGCCCTGGGCCACCCAATTGGCGCCAGCGGGGCGCGCATCATGGTGACGCTGCTTTACGCCTTGCGCCGTCATGGCCTCAAGCGCGGTGTGGCGTCGCTTTGCATTGGGGGCGGTGAGGCAACGGCCATGGCGCTGGAGCTGGCATGAGGGTCTTTACGGTGCGGCCGAGGGCATGGAGTAACCCATGAAGATTCTGATATTGGGCGCCGGGCGTGTGGGCGAAAGCGTGGCGGAGAGTTTGGTCTCTGAGCAAAACGACATCACCGTTATCGATACCGACCCAGCGCGCCTGGGGGTGCTGCAAGATAAGCTCGACTTAAGGGGTGTCGCAGGCAACGGCGTGCAGCCCTCGGTGCTTGAGCAAGCAGGTGCGGCCGATGCAGACATGCTGATTGCATGCGCGGCGCTGGACGAGACCAATTTGGTGGCCTGCAAGCTGGCGCATCAGTTTTTTAATATCCCCACGGCGATTGCCCGGCTGCGTTCACCCGACTTTTTGGAAGACCCACGCATTCACGACCGCGAGGGATTTGCCGTGGATCATGTGATTTGCCCCGAAGAGTCGGTGATGCGGCACATTCAAGAGCTGATTCACTACCCCGAGGCGCTGCAGGTGCTGAGCTTTTCACAAGGGCGCGCCAACTTGGTGGCGGTTAGGGTGATGAGTGGCAGCGCGTTGGCGGGCCACACGCTGAAAGAGTTTCGGGAGCGCATTCCCAACGTGGACATGCGGGTGGTGGGTATTTACCGCCAAGGGGTGGAGATTGAGGGCAAGGCCGAGACCCGAATTTTGCAAGGCGATGAGGTGTTTGTACTGGCCGAGCACGAAAAAATTCGGCAGGTCTTGGTGGCGCTACACAAGCGCGACCGGGTGGTGCAGCGCGTAATGATTGCAGGTGGTGGACGCGTGGGTTTACGCTTGGCGCGCAGCTTGGCCGACGGCTTTGAGGTCAAGATACTTGAGCAAGATAAAAAACGCTGCCAGTATTTGGCATCGCAACTGCCCGACAACGTGTTGGTGCTTGCTGGCGACGCCGCAGACGAAAACCTGCTTGGCGATGAAAACGTTGGCGAGATGGATTTGTTTTTGGCGCTTACCAACGACGACGAAGACAACATCATGGCGGCGATGTTGGCCAAGCGCATGGGCGCGCAACGCGTGATGGCGCTTATCAACCGTCAAGCCTATGCCGAAATGATGGAAGGCGGCACCATTGATATCGCTTTGTCACCCGCGCAAACCGTGATCGGCGAATTGCTCACCCATGTTCGACGCGGTGACGTGGTGGCGGTGCATAGTTTGCGCCGTGGTGCGGCTGAGGTGATTGAGGGCGTGGCACGCGGCGACGCCAAGACCTCGCGCCTGGTGGGGCGGCGTATTGCTGAGCTCAAACTGCCGCGCGGGGTGCGGGTGGGTGCGGTGATTCGTGGTCAAGGACGCGAGGCGCAGGTACTGATGCCGCATCACGACGTGTTGATTGAGTCCGATGACCACGTGGTGATGTTTGTGCCCAACAAGCGTTTGGTGCGCGAGGTAGAGAAGTTTTTCCAAGTGAGTGCTTTTTTCTTTTAAAGCCTGGCCATGATGCACGCGTTAGCCCCTGTTTTTGGCGCCCTGGCCCGGGTGTTGTTGGTTTTCTCACTGGCTTTTTGGGTGCCGTTTGCCTGGGCCTGGTTTGCCGACGCGCATCGGCTTGAGTTGGCGTGGTCGGGCGGGGCGTTGATCACCGCCGGCGTGGGCCTGCTGCTGTGGGCCTTAACCCGACGCAGCAAACGCGAGCTGCTGCCACGCGATGGGTTTTTGCTGGTAAACCTGGTGTGGGCGGTCTTGCCCGCGTTTGCGGCGCTGCCGCTGTGGTGGGGGGTGCCAAGCATCAGCTACACCGACGCGTACTTTGAGGCCATGAGCGGTCTGACAGCCACCGGCGCCACGGTGTTAACCGGCCTGGACGACCTGCCGTTGTCGGTGAACATTTGGCGTTGTTTTTTGCAGCTGTTTGGTGGTTTGGGCATTATGTTGTTGGTGGTTGCCATCTTGCCGCTGTTGGGCTTGGGCGGGCTGCAGCTGTATCGCGCCGAGACCCCGGGCCCCATGAAAGACGCCAAGCTTACGCCGCGCATTGCCGAGACCGCGCGCGGGCTTTGGGGGGTTTACGTGCTGTTGTCGGTGGCCTGCCTATTGGCGTACCGCTGGGCAGGAATGGATTGGGCCGACGCCTTCATGCACATGAGCACCACCGTTAGTTTGGGCGGCTTTTCGTCGCACGACGCCAGCTTTGCGTACTGGGATTCATGGCGCATTGAGGCCGTGGCGGTTACGTTTATGTTGCTTGCTGGGGTAAGTTTTGCGCGCTATTTTGTGATGTGGCGAACCCGTTCGCTGCGCAGTTTGCTGGCCGACGTCGAAGTGCGCTGGTACGTGTTGGTGTTGTTGGGCAGCGTGGCCCTACTGACTTTGCTGCTTATGCTTGATGCGGTTGAAACCGATTGGCTGGAGGCATTAAGGCATGTGATGTTTCAGGTGGTGTCGTTGGCTACGACCACCGGTTACGCCTCGGTGAATTACGCCATGTGGCCCGCCTTTGCTCCGGTGCTGCTGCTGCTGTTGGGGTGCTTTGTGTCGTGTGCGGGTTCAACCGGTGGTGGCATCAAGATGGTGCGTGTGATTTTGTTGGCCAAGCAGGCCATGCGCGAGCTGGTGCGTACCGTGCATCCGCGTGTCATCAACCCCGTGAAGCTGGGGCAGACACCGGTTGCCAATGGGGTGCTGGTGGCGGTGCTGGCGTTTATGCTGATTTATGGTGCCAGCATGTTGGGCCTGTCGTTGCTTATGTTGTGGACGGGGTTGGATTTTGTGACCGCGTTTTCGGCGGTGGTGGCCTTGTTGAACAACATTGGCCCGGGCTTGGGGTTGGTTGGGCCGATCAACCACTACGGGGTGCTGACAGACGCGCAAACATGGCTGGGTAGTTTTGCCATGATGCTGGGACGCTTGGAGCTGTTGTCGGTTTGGGTGTTGCTGACGCGGGCGTTTTGGCGCAAGTAACGGCTGTTGTTGCCTATTGAGTTCTTTAAGGAGCGAGCGTGGCGATATGGAGGAGTGAGTTGGCGGTGCATGGCGAGGCATTTGCCGCCAACACGGCGGCGATGCAGGCGCAGGTTGACGACTTGCAACGTGTGTTGCAGCGCGTGCAGCAGGGAGGCACCGAGGCTTCGCGTGCGCGTCACGTGGCGCGCGGCAAACTGCTGCCGCGCCAGCGCGTGATGCAGCTGCTCGACCCGGGAAGCCCTTTTTTAGAAATTGCGCCGCTGGCGGCGTGGGGTATGTACGCCGACGAGGTGCCGTGCGCCGGCTTGATTGCTGGGGTGGGGCAGGTGGCAGGGCGGACCTGTGTGGTGGTGTGCAACGACGCCACGGTGAAAGGCGGCACCTACTACCCCATGACAGTGAAAAAGCATTTGCGTGCGCAAGAAATTGCGCAGCAAAATCGCCTGCCCTGCATTTACTTGGTTGACTCCGGTGGCGCCAACCTGCCCAACCAAGACGACGTGTTTCCCGACCGTGATCACTTTGGCCGAATATTTTTTAATCAAGCCAACATGAGCGCCCAAGGCGTGGCACAAATTGCGGTGGTTATGGGCAGTTGCACCGCTGGCGGCGCCTACATGCCGGCGATGAGCGATGAGACCATCATCGTGCAAAACCAGGGCACCATTTTTTTGGGTGGACCACCGTTGGTCAAAGCGGCCACCGGCGAGGAGGTTAGCGCCGAGGATTTGGGTGGAGGCGATGTGCACACCCGTTTGTCGGGCGTGGCCGACCATTTGGCGCAGAACGATCACCACGCGCTTGAACTGGCGCGGCAAATCGTGCAAACCCTGCCGCCACCCGCGGCGACTCACGGCAACTTGGCGCCACCACGACCACCACGGTACGACCCCAAGGAGTTGTATGGGGTGATTCCATCCGATCCACGCAAGAGCTACGACGTGCGCGAGGTCATGACCCGCGTGCTGGACGACAGCGACTGGCACGAGTTCAAGCCGCGCTTTGGCAGCACCTTGGTCTGTGCTTTTGGGCGCATCGAAGGCATGGCGGTGGGTGTGATCGCAAACAACGGCATTTTGTTTTCGGAAAGCGCACAAAAAGGTGCGCACTTTATTGAGTTGTGTTGCCAGCGGCGCATTCCGTTGGTGTTTTTGCAAAACATCACGGGCTTCATGGTTGGGCAAAAGGTAGAAAACGAGGGCATTGCGCGCCACGGCGCCAAGATGGTGACCGCGGTGGCTACGGCTCAAGTGCCAAAGTTCACGGTGATCATCGGTGGCAGCTACGGCGCCGGTAACTACGGCATGTGCGGGCGGGCCTACGCGCCGCGCATGATGTGGATGTGGCCCAACGCGCGCATTGGTGTGATGGGTGGCGAGCAGGCCGCCTCGGTGCTGGCCACGGTGCGGCGCGATGCCTTGGCGGCCAAAGGCCAAGCGCTAAGTCAAGAGGCTGAGGCGGCGATTAAGCAGCCGATCTTGGAGCAGTTTGCGCATCAATCGCACCCTTACTTTGCCAGTGCCAGGTTGTGGGACGATGGCGTCATTGACCCGGCCGACACCCGTCGTGTGCTGGCGCTGGCGCTGGCCATGTCGCTTCAGCAACCGGTGCCTGAAACCCGCTTTGGCATCTTTCGGATGTAAACCCATGACCTTGCCCCTGAAACATGTGCAAGTGCACCGCCCCAAGCCCGAGGTGGCCGAGGTGTGGCTGAACCGCCCCGAGGTGCGCAACGCTTTTAACGACGAGGTGATCGCCGAACTTACCCAACTCTTTGGCGCGCTGGCGTTAGAGCCGACCTTGCGGGTGGTGGTGTTGGCGGGCCATGGCCTGGCTTTTTGCGCGGGGGCTGATCTTCATTGGATGCGTCGAATGGCGCAGTACGCTTATCAAGACAACGTGAACGACGCCACCGCGTTGGCGCAGATGCTGCATGTCATGGACGAGTTGCCGGTGCCCATGGTGGCCCGGGTGCAGGGCGACGTGTACGCCGGTGGCATGGGCCTGGTGGCGGTGTGTGACGTGGTGGTTGCGGTACCCAGCGCACAGTTTTGTTTGTCTGAGGCGCGACTTGGTCTGTGCCCTGCAACCATCAGCCCGTATGTGGTGCGCGCCATGGGGGTGCAAGCGGCGCGGCGTTATATGGTGACCGCGGAGCGCTTTGATGCCAACCAAGCCCATGCCATGGGCTTGGTGCACGAGCTGTGTCAGCCGCAAGACCTGGACACCCGCGTTGCCGAGCTGGTGCAAACCATGCTGGCCAATGGCCCGGCGGCCATGCGTGCGTGCAAAGACTTGGTGCGTGTTGTGGCCAACCAGCCCATGACCGAGGCACTGCGGCAAGAAACGGTGCGTCGCATCGCTGACATTCGCGTCAGCGATGAGGGCCAAGAGGGGATACAAGCATTTTTGAATAAGCGTCAACCCAATTGGCGCACCCCAAGTGAGGCGGCATGAGTCATACCTTACTGATTGCCAATCGCGGTGAAATTGCATGCCGCATTGCCGCCACGGCACGGCGCATGGGCTGGCGAACGGTGGCGGTGTACAGCGCCGCCGACGCCAAGGCGATGCATGTGCAAGCGTGTGACGAGGCTTGGCCGATTGGGCCCAGTGAGGCCCAAGCCAGTTACCTCAACGTCGACGCAATCTTGGCGGTGGCGCAGGCCAGTGGTGCCACCATGTTGCACCCGGGCTATGGTTTTTTAAGCGAGAACGCCGACTTGGCACGCGCCTGCGCGGCCCGGGGCCTGACGTTTGTTGGGCCGTCGGCGCAAGCGATTGAGGCCATGGGCCTGAAAGTTGAGGCCAAGGCTTTGATGCAGCGCGCAGGTGTGCCGGTGTTGCCAGGCTACGACGGCAGCAGCGACCAGCCCGAGGCATGGCTGGAGCACGCCGAGCGGGTTGGTTACCCCGTGATGCTCAAAGCCAGCGCAGGCGGCGGTGGCAAGGGCATACGGGTGGTACGGCAGGCGCAGGACTTGCTGACCGCCTTGGCCAGCTGCCGGCGAGAGGCCAAGCAGAGTTTTGGTGACGACCATGTGTTGCTAGAAAAAATGGTTGAACGCCCGCGGCACATTGAGGTGCAGGTATTTGGCGACAGCCACGGGCACATCGTGCATTTGCACGAACGCGACTGCTCGATTCAGCGGCGCCATCAAAAAATTTGGGAGGAAGCGCCGGCGCCCGGTTTGGACGCCGAGTTACGACAGCGTTTGGGGCACATTGCCGTGGCTGCGGCGCAGGCTGTGGGCTACGTTGGTGCGGGTACGGTGGAGTTCATCGTTCAAACCGACGCGCGTGGGGCGCTGCAACCGTACTTCATGGAAATGAACACCCGACTGCAGGTTGAGCACCCGATCACCGAAGCCATTACCGGCTTGGATTTGGTGGAGTGGCAATTGCGCGTCGCCGCAGGCGAGCCGCTGCCGCTGCTGCAGCCGCAGGTGCCGGCTGTGCAAGGTCATGCAATCGAGGTTCGTTTGTGCGCCGAAAACCCGGAGCGGGATTTTTTACCGGCCACGGGTGTGGTTGAGGTGTTGCGTCAGCCGCCCGATGCGCAAGCGTTTGTGCCAGCGCCGGTGCGCTGGGACGGTGGCATTGTTGAGGGCGATACCGTCACCCCCTACTACGACTCAATGGTGGCGAAATTGATTGTGCACGGCGTTGACCGTGACGACGCGCTGCAAAAGATGCGCCAAGCGTTGCAGCAAACGCAGCTGCACGGCGTGCCAAACAACGTGTCTTTTTTGCGTCGTCTGGCGCAGGCGCCCAGTGTGGTGCATGCCGAGTTGGCCACCGATTTGTTGCCGCGCGAGTCCGCATTTTTGCAAAGCCAGGCCAATGCAGGCTTGCCCTGGGAGGCGGCTGCGGTCCATGCATGGCGCCAGCTGGCGGCTGTTGCCGACCGCGGTGACTTGGCCAACCCATGGCAACGGCACGACGCGTGGCAAATGGGTGAACCAAGACAGGTGGCCCACCGTTGGCAAGAGGGCGATACCGAGTGGCGGGTACTGGCCAGCGACGCCCCCTCGGGTGGCACGCTAAGCGTCTGGCGTAACGACGCTGAACAGGTGCAAGATTTGTCTATGCAGTTGCAACAAGCCACGCGCCACGGTGAGGCGCCGGACTGGAGGCTGCAGTTGTTGTTGGGGGGCAGGCGCGCCATCGTTTGGGTGTGGCCGCGCGCGGATCGTCTTCATCTTGCAACCCCTAATGGCCAGGCCACCTGGGTGGCGCATGGGTACAGCCCACAAGCGGCGCAGGCTGAAGGGGGGCTGCAAGCACCCATGCCTGGCAAGGTGTTGGCCTTGCGGGTGCAGGTGGGCGATGCGGTGCGCGCGGGCGACACCCTGGCGGTGTTGGAGGCCATGAAAATGGAACACAACTTAATTGCGCCGCACGATGGCGTGGTCACCGAGGTGCTTGCCCCGCAGGGCAGCCAAATTGCCCAAGGGCAGGCGGTGCTAACCGTTGAGCCCGCACAACAGGAGTCGACATGACACGACCGACTCGAGTGTCGTTGATTGATGTGGGACCCCGTGACGGTTTGCAAAATGAACCGGCCATGGTGCCCACCGCACAGAAAGTGAATTTGATTCACGCCTTGCAAGCCGCGGGTGTGCAGCATATGGAAGCGACCAGCTTTGTCAGCCCGCGCTGGGTGCCACAAATGGCTGACGCCGCCGAGGTGTTGGCGCAAGTTAAGCGTCGCCCTGGGGTGTGCCTGTCGGTGCTAACCCCCAACATGAAGGGCTTGGAGGCGGCGTTGCAGTCGGGCGTGGACGAGGTGGTGGTGTTTGGCGCCGCCAGCGAGACCTTTAGCCAAAAAAACATCAACTGCTCAATTGCGCAAAGCATGGAGCGCTTTGCACCTGTGGTGCGTGCCGCGCACGACGCGGGGGTGGCGACCCGTGGCGCGATCTCGGTTGCCATGGGCTGTCCGTACGAAGGCGAGGTGGCGCCGGCGGCGGTGCGCGACTTGGCCCAGCGCATGCATGACATCGGCGTGCAGCGGGTGGCCGTGGCCGACACCGTGGGGCAAGGCACGCCGCGCCACACCCACGACGCCATGCAAGCGGCGTTGGCGGTGTATCCGGTGGCGTGCGTGACCGGGCACTTTCATAACACCTACGGTCAAGCGTTGGCCAATACCCTGATGGCGCTGCAAATGGGGATTGCCACGTTTGAGACCTCGGTTGCCGGTTTGGGCGGGTGTCCTTATTCGCCGGGTGCCACGGGTAACGTGGCCACCGAGGATGTGGTGTACATGCTGCATGGCATGGGCATTGAGACTGGCATTGACCTGCCGGCCTTGGTGGCTGCCGCCCAAGCCATCAGCGAGCATTTGGGGCGCGCGCCGCAAAGCGCGGTGGCGCGTGCGCTGCTGGCCAAGCAGGCGAAACCATGCTAACGCCCGCCTGGCCCGCACGCTTGCGCCGGCTCTGGTCCGGGCCACCGGCCCCCGTGCCCTCACCGTGCGTCAGTGTCTGCGTGATGCAGCCTGAGCGGGGCGCCTGTGGTGGCTGCGGCCGTACGCTGCAAGAGATCGCCGATTGGAGCGAAATGGACAGCGATCAGCGACTGCGGGTATGGTGGCGGTTAGCCCAAGCCTCAACAGAAAGCCGCCAATGAAGACACTCGAATTTTTTTATGACCCGATTTCGCCCTACGCCATGTTGGGCTTCCATGCCCTGCCCGAGGCACTGGTGGGGGTGTCGGCCCAGGTGCGCTACACCCCGGTGCTGTTCGGTGCCATGCTGCGCGCCAACGACACCAAGGGCCCTGCCGAAATAGCCACCAAACGCGACTGGACTTTTCGCCACGTGCACTGGCTGGCCAAGCGTGCCGGCATCACGCTGGTGGATCCGGCGCAGCACCCCTTTGCGCCGGTGGCCCTGCTGCGGCTGGCTTTGGCCGCGGCCGACGCCGATGCGCCAGCGCATACCAACCGTTGGGTGACGGAGCAAATGTTTGCCCACGTGTGGCAAAGCCAGGGGCAAGACGTTAATGATCCCAAGCACATGGCAGTGCTGGCCAGTCGGCTGCAAGCCCATGTCGCCGAGCGTGGTGACGTGTGGCGCGACCCAGCCGACGAGGCAGTGAAAGCCCAGCTCAGAGAGAACACCGATCGCGCGCTGCGTCAGGGCGTCTTTGGGGTGCCCACGGTACGTGTGGATGAATTGGTGTTTTGGGGCGTGGACGCATTACCCATGCTTGCCGAACACTTGCAGGCCACGCCCGACTAGCGTAGCCGCTTGATGGCCGCCACGGCGTTGGTGTCATTGGGCGGTCTCTACAATGCTGGGCTCACGTGACAACCCTGTTGGTGCGGCATGACATCCTCCCCCAAGGCGCCTGAAGCTGCGCAAGGCGCCATTCAAATAGTTGGTGCCCGACAACACAATTTAAAAAACCTAAACGTTACGCTGCGCACCGGCGAAATGACGGTGGTGACCGGGCCCAGTGGGTGCGGCAAGTCCAGCCTGGTGTTTGACACATTGTTTGCCGAGGGCCAGCGGCGCTATGTAGAGACCTTTTCGGCCTACGCCCGACAGTTCCTCGACCGCATGGACAAGCCCGCGGTGGATCGTATCGACGGTGTGCCCCCAGCGATTGCGATCGACCAAACCAACCCGGTGCGCAGTTCACGCAGCACGGTGGGCACCATGACCGAGCTCAACGACCACCTTAAGTTGTTGTTTGCCCGAACTGCCACGTTGATTGACCGCGACACCGGGGAGCGCGTGCAACAAGACAACGCCGACAGCATTTGGCAGGCGATCAACCAAGCGGTGCCTGACAATGCCCGTGTGCTGCTGACCTTTGCCGTGCGCCTGCCGCGCGCCACCGGCGCCGAGGAGGTGCAGCGCTGGTTGTCTGCCAGCGGGTTTGCGCGGATTCACGACCAGCGAGAGGTGCAGCCCGAAGGTGAGCCGGCCTACACCGAGCTGGAGGTGGTGGCGGATCGTTTGCGTTGGCGCGCCGACGCCCGGGCGCGGGCCATGGAGGCGATTGAAGTGGCGTTGCGTCATGGCCAAGGCCATTTGCGTGTCCACGCCAGCGCCGACGACGACGGTGCCGTGCTGCCACCCATGGCGTTTTCGTCGGGCTTGCATTGCCCAGCCAGTGGCCACGTGTACAGCGCCGCTTTGCCCAGCCAATTTTCTTTTAATTCACCGTTGGGTGCATGTGAAGCGTGCCGTGGCTTTGGCCGCGTGATCGGTGTGGACTGGGGATTGGTGGTGCCCGATGAGCGGCTCACCCTACGTGCGGGGGCCATCAAACCGATTCAAACCCCGGCATGGTCGGAATGCCAAGACGACTTGATGCGCCATGCCGAAACCGCCGGGATACCCCGCGACACGCCGTGGTCGCGTCTGACCCAGGCGCAGCGCGATTGGGTTATTCACGGCTCGCCGCACTGGAACGGCAAGTGGAACCAACAGTGGTACGGCATGCAGCGCTTTTTTGGGTACCTTGAGAGCAAAGCCTACAAAATGCACATACGGGTGCTGCTCTCCAAGTATCGAAGCTACACCACCTGCCCAACGTGTGCCGGTGCCCGTCTCAAGCCCGACAGTTTGTTGTGGCGCGTGGGTACCGTGGCGCAAGCCCACGCCGTGTGTCCGCCGGCGCAACGCTTTATGCCGCAAGGCGTGCAGTGGAGTCGGTCCACGCTTGAGTCGCTGCCAGGGCTGTGTCTGCACGATTTGATGCGGTTGCCGATCACCCGGCTGCTGCAATTTTTTGAGTCGTTGCAAGCTGAATCGCAGCATCAGCTTGATGCCATGTCGCGCGCCCAAGACATGTTGTTTGAAGAAATCGTCACCCGTCTGCGCTACCTGCAACAGGTGGGGCTTGGGTACCTTACGTTGGATAGGCAAAGCCGCACACTGTCGGGCGGCGAGGTGCAGCGCATCAACCTAACCACGGCGCTGGGCACGTCGTTGGTGAATACCTTGTTTGTGCTGGATGAGCCCAGCATTGGCTTGCACCCGCGTGACATGGCGCGCATCACACAGGCCATGCGGCGTTTGCGCGACGCCGGCAACACCTTGGTGGTGGTGGAACACGATCCAGAGGTGATTCGCGCCGCCGACCGCGTGCTCGACATGGGGCCGGGGCCGGGTGAGCGCGGCGGCCAGGTGGTGTTTGATGGCAGCCCGCACGCCTTGGCGCAGGCCAATACCTTAACCGGCGAGTACCTCAGTGGGCGCAAACACATGGGTCGAGCGCCCAAGCGTGCGGTTGAGCCGCATACCCCGCGTTTGGTGCTCGAGGGGGCCAGCGCGAACAACCTCAAGCATGTCGACCTCGAGGTGCCTTTGCAGCGTTTGGTGTGCGTCACGGGGGTCTCTGGCAGTGGCAAGTCAACCTTGGTGCAAGACGTGCTGGTGCCGGCGCTGCGGCGGCTGCACGGCAAACCCACCGAAAACCCTGGCCCTTTCACGCGTTTGTTGGGCGCCGAGCAATTGGTGGACGTGGTGGCGGTGGACCAGTCGCCCATTGGGCGCACCGCACGCTCCAACCCGGTCAGCTACGTTGGCGCATGGGACGCCATACGCACTTTGTTTGCACAGACCGCGCTGGCCCGCGAGCGTGGTTACAGCGCCGCAAAATTCAGCTTCAATACCGGCGATGGCCGCTGCGCACTGTGTGGGGGCAGCGGTTTTGAGCACGTTGAGATGCAGTTTTTGTCTGACGTCTATCTGCGCTGCCCTGACTGCGATGGCCAGCGCTATCGGCCCGAGGTGTTGGAGGTGCGGCTTGATGGTTTGCAAACCGCCCATGCAGGGGCAGGTTTCAACGTGGCCGACGTGCTGGACATGACGGTGGCGCAAGCCGTGCAGGCCTTTGCGCGCCACGCCGAGGTGTTAAGGCTGCTGCAGCCCATGGTCGACGTGGGCTTGGACTATGTGCGCTTGGGTCAGCCTGTGCCGACACTGTCTGGTGGCGAGTCGCAGCGCCTTAAGCTGGCCGGTCATTTGGCTCAGGCCAGCCGGCTGCCGATTGCGCGCAAGGGTGCGCTGTTCGTATTTGACGAGCCCACCACGGGGCTGCACTTTGACGACATTGCCAAGCTGCTGCGAGCCTTTCGTAAGCTGCAAGATGCTGGCCATTCGTTGCTGATCATTGAACACAATTTGGACGTGATACGTGCCGCCGATTGGGTGATTGACTTAGGCCCCGAAGGCGGCGAGGCCGGCGGCGAGTTGGTGGCATGCGGCACGCCCGAAGCCTTGCAGCAACACCCCAGCTCGCACACCGGCCGTGCCCTGCGTGAGGACGCTGCGGCCAGCTTGGCCGAGCCTGAGCCGGCGGTGCCGCCGGCGCAAGCGCAGCCCGATGTGCACGTGATCAACGCCAACGAGCACAACCTCAAAGGTTTGTCGGTACGGATTCCGCGCGGTCAATTCAACGTCATCGCCGGTGTTTCGGGCAGCGGCAAATCCACACTGGCGTTTGATATTTTGTTTAACGAAGGGCAGCGACGCTACTTGGAGTCGCTCAACGCCTACGCCCGATCCATTGTTCAGCCGGCCGGACGGCCCGAGGTTGATGCGGTGTTGGGTATCGCGCCCACCGTGGCGATTGAGCAACGGCTCTCCCGTGGTGGCCACAAAAGCACGGTTGGTACGGCCACCGAGGTGTGGCACCACCTGCGGTTGCTGTTCGTCAAACTTGGGGTGCAACATTGTGTACACGACCACAGTCCCGTGCAGCCGCAAACGCTGGACCAAATGGTGGCGCAGTGCCTTAAGCGTTGGCGTGGTCAACGTATTGGTCTGCTCGCACCGCTGGTGGTCAACCGCAAAGGGGTTTATACCGAATGGGCGGAGTGGGCGCGCGTGCGAGGCTTTCCCATGTTGCGGGTTGACGGGGTGTTTGTACGCACCCAGGGCTTTCCCCGTTTGGACCGTTTTCGTGAGCACACCATTGAGTTGCCGCTGGCTGACGTGTGGGTGCAGCCCGAAGTGGAGGGCGCGTTGCGCCAGCAACTGCAACTGGCGCTGCAGCACGGCAAAGGCGTGGTGCACGTGTTGGCGCCGCTGACGGGTTTGGCCGATTCGTTGGCGCGTGGTGAGCAAGGCCAATCGGTGGGGCATATCCATGTGCTGTCCAGCCAGCGTGCCTGCCCAGTGTGCGCCACCAGCTACCCCGAACTCGATCCGCGCCTGTTCTCGTACAACAGCAAACATGGCTGGTGCCCGCAATGTGTGGGCACCGGACGGGCGCTGAGCGCGGGGCAGCGGCAAGCGTTGGACGACACCGTGCAAGACGATGGTGCCCGTGGCCGCACACAAAGCTTTGATGCCGCCGATGACGTTGCTTTGGAAGACGAGGTATGCCCAGCTTGCCAAGGCGCCCGGCTCAACCCCCAGGCGCGCGCGGTGCGCTTTGCCCATGTGGGCATCGACGAGGTGGCGCGCATGTCGGTGCGTGACGTGGCGCAATGGGTTGAGGCCTTGGCGCTTGACGGCCGGGCGCGCGAAATCGCGCGTGACTTGTTGCCTGAAATCCGCTCCCGCCTTAAGTTTTTGCAAGATGTGGGCTTGGGCTACCTTACGTTGGAGCGCGGTGCACCCACGCTCTCGGGTGGTGAAGCCCAGCGCATTCGTTTGGCGGCGCAGTTGGGCAGCAATTTGCAAGGGGTGTGCTACGTGCTGGATGAGCCCACCATTGGGCTGCATCCGCGCGACAACCAGCTGCTGCTTGGCGCGCTGCGGCAGCTGGGCCAAAGGGGCAACACCTTGGTGGTGGTTGAGCACGACCAAGACACCATTCGTCAAGCGGACCATGTGATTGAAATCGGCCCCGGCGCCGGTACGCGTGGCGGCGAATTGGTGGCGCAAGGCAGCGTGGCCGATATTCAGGCGCATGCCCAGTCTCTAACGGGCCGTTATTTGCGCCACGCCATGGTGCACCCCAGTCAGGCTCGGCGTGTGGTGGCCAAAGACACCGCCGCCTTGGTGATCACCGGCGCGCGGCTGCACAATTTGCAACAGGTGCGCGCGCGCGTGCCGCTGCACCGGCTGGTGGCGATTACCGGGGTCTCGGGCAGCGGCAAGTCGACGCTGGCGCGCGACGTGCTGTTGGCCAACGCCGAAGCCGCGGTAAAAGCACGAGGCAGCCGGGGCAAAGCCAGTTACAAGCCGTTTGGCTGCGCTGCGTTGGATGGCACCCAAAGCGTTGACCGGGTGTTGGAGGTGGACCAAACCCCGATTGGCAAAACGCCACGCTCTTGCCCGGCCACGTACGTGGGTTTTTGGGACGCCATACGCAAACAGTTTGCCAACACCTTGGAGGCCCGAGCCCGTGGTTACAGCGCCGCGCGGTTTTCGTTTAACACCGGCGCCGGCCGTTGCCCGATTTGTGAAGGGCAAGGCATGCGCACGGTGGAGATGAGCTTTCTGCCGGATGTAAAGGTGCCGTGTGAGGGGTGCCACGGTGCCCGATTCAACGCCCAAACATTGGCGGTGCGTTGGCGTGGGCAATCGATTGGCGACGTGCTGCGCATGGAAGTTGACCAGGCGGTGGAATTTTTTGCCAGTGTGCCGGCCATTGCACACCCGTTGCAGTTGTTGCAAGACGTGGGTTTGGGCTACCTCACGTTGGGGCAGCCCTCGCCCACCTTATCGGGCGGGGAGGCGCAGCGTATCAAACTGGTGACCGAGTTGTCCAAGGTGCGCGACGACGTGACGCGTCGCGGCCAAAAGGCGCCGCACACGCTCTACGTGTTGGACGAACCCACCGTGGGGTTGCACATGGCCGATGTTGAAAAACTTGTGCACGTGTTGCATCGATTGGTTGAGGCCGGACACAGCGTGGTGGTGATCGAGCACGACCTGGATGTCATCGCCGAGGCCGATTGGGTGCTCGACCTGGGCCCTGAGGGCGGGGACCAAGGCGGGCGGCTCGTGGGTCAAGGCACCCCCGAGCACATCGCGGAACTTGGCGGCGCCACCGGCATGGCGCTGCGGGCGGTGTTGCAGCGCGCTTAAGGCGGCGCCGGACGGCTCCAAAGCGCCACGCAGCCCACGCCCGCCACCACCACCAACAGCGTGGTAAGACCCCATGGGGTCACCCATTGCATGGCCGCGGCGCCCAGCGAGGGCGCCAACATGCCGCCCAAGGTGTAAGCCATCACCAGCACCACGGTGCTGTTCACCAACGCCACGCCTTGGTGGCGAAAGCCAATTTCAATCATCACCACCGTGTACAGCACGCCCCCGGCGCCGCCCCAAATCAGCGCCAATGGCCACGCCAGATGGGGCTGGGCGTCCAGCCATGGCATGGTTAAGGTGGCAAGCAAAATCAGCGTGGCACACGCGCGCAACAAACCCCAACGCGCGCGATGGGGGTGGTCGTGGTGCCGCCCCAGACGGTCGGCCAGCCAGCCCGTGGGCCACATCAGAGCTGCACTGCCCAGGCCGCTGGCGGCAATCAGCAGCGCCGACTGGGCGTTGTTAAACCCAAGCGACAAACCCAGCACCGGTAGCAGCGCGCTCAACCCCACCTCAAAAAAACCCGCCACCACCCCCACCAGCATCACGATCGGGTGGGCACTTAAGGCCTGCCAAACGCCCTTGACGCCAGTTGCCACCGGTTGCGACACCCGCGGCCAAGGCAGTGCGGGAAGCGCATGGTTGGCCACAGCGCCCAGTGCAATAAACACCAAGGCCACGTACCACGTAGCCCGCGCGTCTGTACCCAGCTCGGCCACCAGCCAAGGACCCAAAAAGAACGTTAAACCGACCACGGTTTCAAACAAGCCCACCATACGCCCTCGGCTTTGCGGGCCGGCGAGTTCGGCCACCAAAGCTTCGCTTAGCACCCAGCGCATACCCACCGCCATGCCGGCGGCCAACTGCGCCACAAACCACCAAGCCACATCGTTTACCAGCACAAAAATCAACACCGACGCCACCGGTACCCAGCCCGCCACTTGCATGGCCGCGCGGCGCCCCCACCGGTGCGTCAGCCACGACACCCAGGGCGTGAGCGCAAAAATGCCCAGCCACGACGTGGCGCCAAACAGCCCTGCCAGCAGCGGCGCGTCGGGCGACTGGGTAAGACGCAAAATATTGAGTGGTAAAAGCATAAAGGCCCCACTCAGAGCCAAAAAGCTGGATAAAAAAATTACCACCAAGCCACGCCGGTTGGCGTTGACCCTTGTTGTCATAAGGGAACCGAATCCGTGGGATAAAATAGCAGTCTATCCGAGGAGCGCTGCAGCCCCATTCATTGGTGGGGTAAGGCTCGGAAATGGTAACGGCGCTCACCCCCAGCACATGGCGCGGTGAGACACCCGTCGGTGTGGGGGCCACGTCAACCTATGCCAAGGAGTCAACCATGAGCGCCCTACGCCAGCCTGAAACCACCCCACAGTACGTTGTTGCCGATATGTCATTGGCCGATTGGGGGCGACGAGAAATCGCCGTTGCCGAAACCGAAATGCCCGGCCTGATGGCAATTCGCGAAGAATTTGCCGCCAGCCAACCGCTTAAAGGTGCGCGCATCACGGGCAGCCTGCACATGACGATTCAAACCGCGGTGCTGGTTGAAACCCTGCAGGCGTTGGGCGCCCAGGTGCGTTGGGCCTCGTGCAACATCTTTTCAACGCAAGACCACGCCGCCGCGGCGTTGGCGGCACAAGGCACGCCTGTGTTTGCCTACAAAGGCGAGTCGCTGGCCGATTACTGGACCTACACCCATCGCATTTTTGAGTTCGACGGCGCCAAAGGCACGGCCGACGAAGGGCCCAACATGATTCTGGACGACGGCGGTGACGCCACGTTGTTGATGCACTTGGGTGCGCAAGCTGAGCAAGACCCAAGCGTGTTGGCCAACCCCGGCAGTGAGGAAGAGCGCGTGCTGTTTGCGGCCATCACCAACCAGCTGGCGCAAGACCCTACCTGGTACAGCCGCCGCTTGCCGCATATTTTGGGCGTAACCGAGGAAACCACCACCGGTGTGCTTCGCTTAAAGGAAATGGCGCAAAAGGGCACCCTCAAGCTGCGCGCCATCAACGTCAACGACAGCGTTACCAAGAGCAAGTTTGACAACCTGTACGGCTGTCGCGAAAGCTTGGTTGACGGCATCAAGCGCGCCACCGACGTCATGATTGCAGGCAAGGTGGCGGTGGTGTGCGGCTACGGTGACGTGGGTAAGGGCTCGGCCCAAGCGCTGCGCGCGCTGTCGGCCCAGGTGTGGGTGACCGAGGTCGATCCGATCTGCGCTTTGCAAGCGGCGATGGAGGGGTATCGTGTGGTCACCATGGACGAAGTGGCCGATCAAGCCGATATCTTTGTGACCGCCACCGGCAACAAGCACGTGATCACCTACGACCACATGGCGCGCATGAAGGATCAGGCCATTGTGTGCAACATTGGCCACTTTGATAACGAAATCGCCGTGGCCGACTTGGAAGCCAAGTGCAAATGGGAAGAAATCAAGCCACAAGTTGACCATGTGATCTTCCCGGACGGCAAGCGCATCATTTTGTTGGCCCAAGGGCGGCTGGTGAACCTGGGTTGTGCCACGGGCCACCCCAGTTTTGTGATGAGCAGTTCATTTGCCAATCAAACCATGGCGCAAATCGAACTCTTCACCCGTCCAGACGATTACCACGTAGGCCAGGTGTACGTGCTGCCCAAGCAGCTCGATGAAAAAGTGGCGCGCCTGCACCTTGGAAAAATCGGCGCCAAGTTAACCGAGCTCACCACCGAACAGGCCAACTACATTGGTGTGTCGGTGCAGGGGCCTTACAAAACCGAAGCCTACCGCTACTGATGGGGCACACGCAGCGGGTGGAATTAAGCCTAGAGTTTTTTCCACCCAAAACCCCCCAGGGTGAGGTCAAGCTGCACGCCACCCAGCAGCAGCTTGCCGCGCTGGCGCCGGCGTATGTGTCGGTTACGTACGGTGCCGGTGGCTCCACCCAAGAGGGCACGTTTCGCACGGTGGCGGCCATGGCGCGGCATGGGCATCAGGTGGCCAGT
>RFXW01000191.1 GCA_009921245.1 Candidatus Fonsibacter lacus
AAGCCGTGTTTCACAAAGTGCTGGGCCAGCTTGGCGCTTTCGCCTTTGCGCGTGGTAACACCCACCATGACATGCGCGGTTTGGGCGTCTTGCATGCGGTAGTTGAACTCGGTCACGTTGCGCGCGCCGCCGGGGAGCTTGCCAATGAGTTCAACAAAGCGCAAAAAGCTGCCGCGCTCTTCGGGCATGGTGACGGCAAACAAGGCCTCGCGCTCTTCGCCTACGCCGGCGCGCTCCGCGACAAAGCGCAGGCGGTCGAAGTTCATGTTGGCGCCGCACAAAATCGCGGCGTAGGTTTGGCCCTTGGTTTTATGCTGCGCCACGTATTGCTTAATGGCCGCCACCGCCAGCGCACCGGCCGGCTCCACAATGCTGCGCGTATCGGCAAACACGTCTTTAATGGCGGCGCACACCGCGTCGGTGTCCACTGTAACCATGTCGTCCACCACCTCGCGCGCCAGGCGCAAGGTTTCTTGTCCCACTTGCTTGACGGCGGTGCCGTCGGAGAACAGCCCTACGTCGCCCAGCATCAGGCGCTTGCCGCTTTGTAGTGATTGCTGCATGGCGTTGGAGTCGGCCATTTGCACGCCCACCACCTTGACGTCGGGCCGCACCGCCTTGATGTAGCTGCCCACACCCGCCACCAAACCGCCACCGCCAATGGCCACAAACACCGCGTCCAGTGGGCCTTGCTGTTGCCGCAATACCTCCATGCCAATCGTGCCTTGGCCGGCGATCACGTCGGGGTCGTCAAAGGCGTGCACAAAGGTTAAGCCCTCAGCACTTTCGCGCTGCAGCGCGCGCTGGTAGGCGTCTGAGTAGCTCTCGCCCGCAAGTTCGACCTCGGCGCCTAGCGCACGCACCGCGTCAACCTTGAGTTGGGGGGTGGTTTCAGGCATCACCACCACGGCGCGCGCGCCCAATTTTTGCGCCGACAACGCCACCCCTTGGGCGTGGTTGCCAGCCGACGAGCACACCACGCCGCGCGCCAACTGCTCTTGGCTGAGTTGCGCCATTTTGTTGTAGGCGCCACGCAGCTTAAAGCTAAAAACAGGCTGCTGGTCTTCGCGTTTGAGCAGCACCTTGTTGTGTAGCTTGCGGCTTAGCAGCGGCGCAAATTCCAGCGGCGTTTCGTGCGCCACGTCGTACACCTTGGCGGTTAGTATGCGCTGCAAATAATCTGGGTGTTTGGCGGTGTTTTTGGCCATGTTTTCCTCCATGGTCATGATACGCGCACCGCTGTTTTTACAATGATGGCTCTACCACCAACAGGCACAGAGGCAACATGGAATGCACCGTAACGTGGACGGGCGCGACGGGTACCCGCTCGGGCATGGGTTTTGTGGCCGAAACCGGCAGCGGCCACGTGTTGACCATGGACGGCGCACCCGACGACAAACGGCCAGAGATTGGCGGGGCCAACCTGGCGCCGCGCCCCATGGAAACCGTGCTGGCGGGGGCCGGCGGTTGCAGCGCCTACGATGTGGTGATGATTCTTAAGCGTGGCCGCCACGACGTGCGTGGCTGCAGCGTCAAGCTAAGCAGCGAGCGAGCCGACACCGAACCCAAGGTGTTCACCGCGATTCATATGCACTTTACGGTGCGCGGGCGGGCGTTGGCGCCAGAGGCGGTGCAACGCGCGGTGCAACTGAGTCACGACAAGTTTTGTTCGGCTACGGTGATGTTGGGCAAAACCGCCACCATCACCCACAGCGTGGACGTGATCGAAGACTAAGCCTACACGCGGTGCGCCACCGTGGTCATGACCTTGGCCATGGCGCGCATGGCCTCTTGCAGCGGTGCGGGCACATCGCGCGCGCCCAATTGCTTGGCCTCTTGGGCGTGACGCGCCTCATCGG
>RFXW01000192.1 GCA_009921245.1 Candidatus Fonsibacter lacus
ATTCTAGGAATTCCATGTTCGGTTTTTTTAAGCGCGCAAACAACAACCCCGCCCCTGGTACCGATACCCCCACCGCCCCGGTCAATGGCTGGATGGGGCGGCTGCGCCAAGGCCTGAGCCGCTCGGGGCAATCGATCACCCGGTTGTTCGGGGCTTCGCGCGTCGATGACGCGTGGTACGAGTCGCTGGAAGACGCCCTTCTTGGCGCAGACGCCGGCGTGCCCGCCACCGAACGCCTGATCGCTGCGCTGCGCCAGCGCGCCCGCGCCAAACGCATCGAGCAGCCCGAGGCACTGCGTGGTGAATTGGTTGAGTTGATCCATGATTCGCTGCTGCCCCTAGAAAAAGGCGTGGACTTCGGTGAGCGTTCGTTAACGGCCATCATGCTTTGTGGCGTCAACGGTGCAGGCAAAACCACCACCATTGGCAAACTGGCCAAACACCTCAGCGACCAAGGCGCACGCGTGTTGCTGGGCGCGGGTGATACGTTTCGGGCGGCGGCACGCGAGCAGCTGCTTACGTGGGCACAAAGAAATCAGGTGCAAAGCGTGAGCCAACCAGACGGTGACCCAGCCTCGGTGGCGTTTGACGCGGTGCAAGCCGGCCTGGCGCGCGGCTGCGATGTGGTGATGGTGGACACCGCCGGCCGGCTGCCCACGCAGCTGCACCTAATGGACGAGTTAACCAAAATCAAACGCGTCATGGCCAAAGCCATGCCCGATGCACCGCATGAGGTTTGGCTGGTAATCGACGGCACCAACGGCCAAAACGCCCTCACGCAAGTCAAGGCGTTTGATCAAGCGCTTGGCCTGACCGGGGTGATCGTTACCAAGCTTGACGGCACAGCCAAAGGTGGAATTCTGTTGGCACTGGCCCAGCAACACCCGGTGCCGGTTCGCTTTGTGGGGGTGGGCGAGGGCCTGCACGACATCAACCGGTTCGATGCCAAGGCGTTTGCCCAGGCCTTGCTCGACAGCCCTGAGGGCCAAGCATGAGTGCCGCCAAACCCCACCTGTTACTGATTGGCGCCGGGCCCACGCACCTGTACACGTTTGCGCGCTGGCTGGAGCAACGCCCCAAAGACCTCACCCTCACTTTGCTCAGCCCCCAAATTGCACCCATTTGCGGCTACCGTGTGGCCGACTGGGTGGCTGGTCACATTCCACTTGAGGCGTGCCGTATGCCCTTGGAGGCCACGCTGCAAAGCCTGGGCGTGCAGTGGATCAGCGGCCGTTGCACGGGGCTGGACGCCAACCGGCGTTTGGTGCGGCACAACAACAGCAGTTTTGGTGATTTGTCGTACGACGTGGTCAGCATCGATGTGGGCACCAGCGGCGACGCGCATAGCCTGGAAGACCTGCTACCCGGCGCCCGCGGGCGGGTGCTGCCGATGCGCCCGTTGGAATCGTTTGTCCAATTGTGGCCCCAGGTGGAGACGCTGGCGGGCCAACGCACCGTGCACTTGGCGGTGGTGGGTGGTCACGCCGCCGCGATTGAAATGGCGCTGGCGGTCGAAGCCAAAATGCGCCGGCTCGGCGCCTCCAGTTCGGTCACAGTGGTTACTGGGCGCGACGGTTTGCTGCCCGGGGCCAACCCGCGCTTGCAAAAACACATGCAAAGGCTGTTGGCCCAGCGTGGCATTCACTGCATTGCGCAGCGCTGCGTGGCCATTGACGACGGCCAAATTTATTTGGACACAGGGCTACGCCTGCAATGCGACCTGCCGCTGATTGCCACCCCACATCAGCCCGCGCCGTGGTTTAAGCACAGCGGCGCCACGCTCAACGAACAGGGCTTTTT
>RFXW01000193.1 GCA_009921245.1 Candidatus Fonsibacter lacus
TTACGTTATGGCGCGGTCTGGATAACGCCACCGCGGCGCTGCAAACCGAAACCCTGCGACGCTTGGGCATTGATTACTGCCGGGTGGCGGACGCTGCACCTGACGACCACACCCAAGCCTTGGCGGCGTTGGCGCCCGCGGTGCGAAAGCGTGGTTGGTTGTGGCGTGGCCAGCGGGTGCTGCCCGCCAGTCGTTGGCGCGGGCTGTGCGAAGGCTGCGCCGACCCCGATTGCGAGCGCGCGTTGTTTCGCGGACTTCGCTGACTGGCGCTTACTGCACCGCCGGGGGCGGCGGTACGCTGGGTCCGCTGGCAAACAATTGCGCAGCGTCGACCGAATCAAAGGCGTAGCGCGCGCCGCAAAACTCACACGCCACGTCCACCTGACCTTGCTCGGCAATCACAGATTCGGTTTCGTGCTGCCCCAAACCCTGCAGCATCGCCATCACACGCTGGCGCGAGCAGTTGCAGCCAAAACGCGGCACCGCCGCCGCGCCCTCGGTGGCCAGCACCTGATAGGGGTCGTTCCAAAACAAACGGTGCAACCACGCTTCGGGCTCGAGTTGCAAAAGCTCATCGGCTGTCAAACTGGCCATGAGCATGGCCAATCGGTTGAAGTCTTCGTGTTCGCCCAATTCGGCCTCTTTGGCCTTGGCGCCCCCCAAGTTGCCAACCCCACGTGTGGGCATGCGTTGCAACAACATGCCGGTGGCCACTTGGTGGTTGGCGGCAAGTACCAGCTGGGTATCAAGCTGCTCGCTTTGCGCCATGTATTGCATCAAGGCTTGCGCCACGCTGGGCACGGCCACACCGTGGGCGTCTGTCAAAGGCACCACCCCTTGGTAGGCTTGTTGGCCTGGCGCACGGTCGGATGGGTCCAGCGTCATGGCGCAGCGCCCCTTACCGTTGGCATTCACCATGTCGATCAACCCAGCATCGGTCGGCACCTCACCGCGCACAGTGGCGGTGGCCCTAAGCCGGTGGTCCTGCCATACCTCGGCCACCAGCAACGACACCGGGCCATCACCCGCGATTTGCACCACCAATTTGCCATCGAATCGAATACTGGATTGCAGCAGCACCGACGCCGCCACCACCTCCCCCAACAAGCGCTGCACCGGCTCCGGGTAGGGTTGGGTTTGCGCCCGACGCTGCAGCAGGTCGCCCCACGCGTGTTGCAGCCGCACCAGCGCCCCGCGCACGGGCAAGCCGTCAAATAAAAACCGTGTCAGTTGGTCCATGCAAACGCTTAGGCGAGGCGTTTAAGGCCGTTGCGGTAGCGTGCCGCGTTGTCGCGGTAATGGCGCGCGCTGTACGCCAAATGCTCAAGCTCTTCGGGGGTGAGTGGCCGCACCACCTTGGCCGGGGCGCCCAAAATGAGGTGGCCGGGCTCAAAACGCTTGCCCTCGGTAACCACCGCGCCGGCGCCCACAATGCAGCGCGCGCCAATGTGGGCATGATTGAGTACCACCGCGCCAATTCCAATCAACGCCAAATCGTCTACGGTGCAGCCGTGCAACATAACCTGATGGCCCACGGTGACATCTTGGCCAACCGTAACCGGCGCGCCGGCGTCGGCGTGCACCACGCAGCTGTCTTGAATGTTGCTGCCTGGGCCAATCACCAACGGACCACTGTCGCCACGTAACACCGCCCCAAACCATACGCTGCTGTGAGCCGCAAGGCTCACCTCGCCCATCACCTGGGCCGAGTCAGCGACCCATGCCGTGGGGTCGACTTGGGGTGTCCATTCGTCGAGCTGATAAATCGCC
>RFXW01000194.1 GCA_009921245.1 Candidatus Fonsibacter lacus
TGGTGATGTCGCTGCAAGCTACCGTGGTAAACCGCGTCAAACCGCAGCGATTGTTGCGCCAGATAGGCGCCGAGACGCGCGCTTTGCAGTTCACCCACGGTGCTCAGTTGGTCGTAATTGGCGGCTCCAAAAGAGGCTTGGCCGTGGCGTACGAGTGTCAAGGTTCCCATGTCGTGATTCTCAGGTGGCGAGGGACCTCTTGGCAATGTAAACCGTGACAACTACCGCCGAAGCAAATCCAATCGTAACCCACGACCACGCCTCACCCAAAAGGGGGATGGAGATTAAGATGCCCAGAAATGGCTGCAGCGATTGCACTTGACTCACCCCCATCACGCCGCCCAAAGCCAAGCCACGGTACCAGGCAAAAAAGCCAATCCACATGGAGAACAAAGCCACATAGCCCAGCGCGACCCAGGCGACAAGCGGCATTGGCGCCGTTGGCGCACTGTGCCACGCGCCAAGGGTTGTGAGCGGCAAGCTGATCACGAGCGCCCAACTGATCACGGTTTCAGACTGGTGCCTTGTCGCCAATGTCGCACCACTGGCGTATCCGATAGCACCCAAAACGACTGCGCCGAACAACATGACGTCGGCAAATGACAAACCCATCGCGTTGACTCCCAGCGCTCCTTGCCCACGCCAAATGGTGAATGCGATGACCAACCCACAACCCGCTAAGCTGGCCAGCCAGAACGTGCTTGGCGAGCGGCGGCGATAAAACAGGGTGCCGCATATGGCGGTGGCTAGCGGCATGAGACCCAGCACAACGCTGGCGTGCGTCCCGTCGACGTAACGCATGGCGTGGCTGGTGAGTAATGGAAAGCCAAAGACCACCCCGCAGGCGGTCACGGCGAGCAGCAACCAGTCACGTCCTTTGGGGATGGCAGGTCTTACCCAAAGCAACCACAACAGGCTCAGCGTGCCTGCAATTGCAGCCCGCGCGAACGCAACGAATTGTCCGCTCATGAGGGGGCTGGCGTCGGTGCCCACAGCCAGCTTGGTTACGGGCAGGGTTGCCGAAAAAATGGCGACCCCCAGGAAACCCAGGAGGTAACCTTTCAGCTCGTTCTGGCGGTGCTGGGCGCTGGTTTGAGTGGGGGACATCGCACGCTACAGGTAGGGTTTCAGCATCCAAATGGCAGTGACACAAAGCACGCCAGCCATGGTTTGGTTGAAGCGTTTCAGGCGTTTGCCTTGTCGCAGCCATTGCCGGAGGGCGGCACCGATCCAGGCGTAAAGCAAATTGCTGAAAAAAGCGAACGCCATCAAGGTGGGCAAGACCACCACAAATCGCTCGAGCGTTGCCGCTGGCCCAGAAAGCCAGCCCGCCACGATGCTGAATGACAACATCCATGCCTTGATATTCACAAATTGCAATGCGACCGCACCCTTGAATCCGACCGTGGGCGCCAGCGCTGCCGCCGGTGTGTCAGCAGGCAAAGCGGGTGCGGTCGCCAAGCGCTTGGCTAACCACAGCAGATAGCCTGTACCCAAAATGGCGACGCCCAGTCGCGCGCTTGCCACGTTGGCCAAAACTGCGCTGATACCCAGGACGCTGCTGGTTAGTAGCACGCCCCAACCAAAGGGTACGCCGATGACAAATGGCAAGGCACTTTTGAGTCCCCCTTGGGCACCCATGGTGGCTGAGAGGGCTGTGTTGGGCCCGGGTGTGAAGGAGACCGCAATTCCCAACAACAACAGCGCGGTGTATTCGGCAAGTGTCATGTGGTGTTAGC
>RFXW01000195.1 GCA_009921245.1 Candidatus Fonsibacter lacus
GATTACGTGTTGGAAATTGATGTGCCGTTTGAATCCATCATCGAACGCATGAGCGGCCGGCGGGTGCACCCTGCCAGCGGGCGCACGTACCACGTGACTTTTAATCCGCCCAAGCAAGAGGGTACCGATGACGAAACCGGTGAGCCCCTGATTCAGCGCGACGATGACAAAGAAGAAACCGTGCGCAAAAGATTGGCGGTGTATGAGCAACAAACGCGGCCGCTGGTCACTTACTACGCCGACTGGGCCGAACAAGCCCCAAGCCAAGCGCCACGCTACCGTCGCATTGATGGCGTGGGCGACGTGGCAGACATTGGCCAGCGTGCGCTTAACGCCCTGAAAAGCTAAGCCACAGCATCAGCGCCACCCGTGTGGTTGCCGGCGTAAGACCGCACGGCACCGGTGGCACCCGGGGCGTGCGCACAGACACCGGCCACAGCGTGCGACTGGCCAGCCACACCGGCACCCCCTTGCGTTCGGCTTGTTGCAAGGCCGGCTCCAAACTGGCATGGCAGGTGCCGTTGCCGGTGGCCGCCAGCACCAAGCCCTGCACCCCCGCTTGCAGCCAACTCAGCACCTCACGCGGCTGTGCTTGTGCGGCGGTGGTGAGCAGCCCAACCCAAGGCGCCGGTCGCGCCTGCCAATCGGTGGGCAGCGTCAGCCAAGCGGGTGCGGGCTGCCACGTTACCGCCTGCAACACCTTGGTTTGATTGGGGTCAAGCGCGGCGTGCTCACCGCCGTCAAAAGCGTGCACCGACCTGGGGTGCGCCTTACGCACCGAATCCCCGCGCCATAGCGCGCCACCCATGACCACCCAAACGCCACCGGGCAAGTGCATGGCCGCCTGCAGCGCCGCACGCAGGTTGGCCGGGCCGTCTGGGGTGTCGCTGTCGGCCGGGTGCATGGCCCCGGTGAGCACCACCGGCAGCCTCACCGCCATGGCACTCAGCATGGCGTGCAAGTAGGTGGCGGTCTCCTCCATGGTGTCGGTGCCATGCGTGATCACCACCCCCCGCGCCACGCCAGCCGCTGCCAATTCGGCCACCCGTTGCGCCAGTTGGCCCCATAACGCCCAGGTCATGTCGTGGCTGCCGATTTGCGCCACTTGCTCGGCGTGGCAAACCGCCCCGGGTGGGGCCGCCGCCTGCACCAAATCCGTAACCGCCACCTGTCCTGGGGTATACCCTGCCGGCAGATCGGACGCCCGCCCTGCAATCGTGCCCCCGGTGCCCAACACCCATAAATGAACATCGCCAACCGCTTGCATAATTTCTCAACCTGTTTAAAAATACAGTTACTGGATAAAAAACCACCATCTATGACTCAAACCCCACCCAAGCTCACGCCCCGCCAAGAGCAAATCCATCGCCTCATCCAACAGGCCATCGCCGAAACGGGCGCACCACCCACCCGGGCCGAAATCGCTCAGGCACTGGGCTTTCGTTCAGCCAACGCCGCCGAGGAACACTTGCAGGCCTTGGCCCGCAAGGGGGTGATTGAGCTCATCAGCGGCACCTCACGCGGCATTCGCCTGCGTCAGCGCCCGGCGGCCAACCCCTCGAGCCAACTCGATCTGCCCATGGGCATGGCGGCGCTGCAGTGGTTGCCACTGATTGGCCGCGTGGCCGCTGGCGCACCAATTTTGGCCCA
>RFXW01000196.1 GCA_009921245.1 Candidatus Fonsibacter lacus
ATGGCCAGGGTTAGCGCCGCTTGGTCAACCGCATGGGTGCCATTCAGTGCCGCCACCATGCGCGCCACACGCAGCAGCTGCAGTGGGGCGCGTAGGCTATGCACCCCCAGCGCAGCGGCCAGCGCGCATGCGTCTTGGCGCATGGCGTCGCTCACAGCCACGCTGCGCCAGTGGCTTCGCGCGCGTTGCACGTCCGCATCGCGCCAGTGCGGTGCGTCGTAGGAATTGCCGTGCAAGGTGATGTGCAGTGCCAAGCGTTCGCGTAGCGTGCTGGGCAGGCGTTCACTGGGTTCGTCGCCTTGGTGTTCGTCCAGCAGCAGCAGCGCCAGCGGGGCGTTGTCGTCCAGCGCAGCCGCTAGCCATGCGGCGCGGTCGTTGGGCATGCGCTCGGCCATGGGGCACAGCAGCAACTGCGGGGTGTGGTGTTGCAGCAGCCCTTGGCGTTGCACGCGGCGCCCGGTTTGCAGCGTGGCCGTTATGTCCAAGCCGCCCAGCAAGGCGTCGCGGTCCACATGGTGCGGTACCCGGCGCCAAGCCATGGTGGGCGGCAGGTGTGCTTGCACGGTAGCCAGCCACGCGTCGCGCACCGGCGACGCGCCAGCCTCAAGGGCCGCGCCGCCCAAGGCCATGGGGTCTACCGCCAACAGCATGGCGGCGGCATGCGCGGCGGGGCTTAGCGCGCGGGCGTCAGGCGGCGCCTGCACGCGGCTCAAGTTAGGTTTCACCCCAGCACTCGGCCACTGCACGCGCCACGCGGGTGGTGCTGCCGGTGTCGTCCAGTGGGTTACGGCGCAAGCGGTGGCGCAAGGCCGGCGCCGCCACCTCGCGCAGATGGTTGGTGCGCACGGTTTTGCTGCCCTGCCACGCGGCCAGCGCGCGCGCAGCGCGCACCAGCGTTAGGTCACCCCGCAGCCCGTCTGTGCCCAACGCGGTGCATAGTTGCGCCGCTTGCTCCAACGCCTGGTCGGGCACCGATACTTTATTTAAGCGCTTTTGCGCTTTCAGCAGTTGACCGCGCAGTTCCTCGGTGGCGTTTTGCCATTGCGCGCAAAAACTTTCGGGGTCGTGTTCAAACGCATCGCGGCGCTTCACCACCTCCACGCGTGTGGGCAAGTCGGTGGGGGTGCGCACCTCGACCGCCAAACCAAAGCGGTCCAGCAGCTGCGGGCGTAGCTCGCCCTCTTCGGGGTTGCCGCTGCCCACCAGCACAAACTTGGCGGGGTGTCGCACGCTTAAGCCCTCGCGCTCCACCACGTTTTCACCCGAGGCCGCCACGTCGATCAACAAATCCACCAGGTGGTCTTCCAGCAGGTTCACTTCGTCGATGTACAAAAAGCCACGGTTGGCGCGCGCCAACAAGCCCGGCTCAAAGGCTTTGATGCCGCTGCTCAGCGCACGCTCCAAATCCAGCGCGCCCACAATGCGGTCTTCGGTGGCGCCCAGGGGTAGGTCCACCACTGGTACCGGGGCTTGCACCGGCCGCTTGGCCTTGGCGCCTGGGGCGCGTAGCGTGCTGCAGTCGGGGCAGGCTTGAGGTGCGCCGGAGGGGCTGCAACCGTAGCGACAACCCGGCACCACCGCTTGCAGCGGCAGCAGCGC
>RFXW01000197.1 GCA_009921245.1 Candidatus Fonsibacter lacus
CTGAACGCGGTACGCGAAAAAATCGTCTCGCTGGCCACGCGGCATGGCTTTCGCCCCGATGATTTCGCCCGGGTAAGCCTGATGGAGAGCGACGGTCTTAACCCCCGTGCCAGCAACGGCAGCTGCCACGGCATCATTCAATTCTGCGACGGGCCGGCACGCGGTGCCGCCAGCGTGGGCTACAGCCAAGCGCCGCAGCAGATACGCAGCCTCTCGGTGTTGCAGCAATTGGACTTGGTGGACACCTATTTGAACGATGTCGCTCAAGCCGGCACGGCGCGTCTTAGCCTAGACGATTTGTATTTGTCCATCCTCACCCCCGCCGCGCGTGACGAAAAGCGTCGCCACGTGGCGTTGCCCATTGCCGGTACCCAAGCCGCCGCGCTGCATGTTGGCCGCGACACCGCCAGACCCATTACCCGCCAGTCGTTGGTGTTGGGGCTGTACCAACACACCCAAGAGGCGTTAAAAAACTAGCGGCAACTCCTTGCCGCTGGGCCCTTTTTGGGCCGTGGCATGCAAATTGCATATCGGTTGCATGTGTCAACACTTGAGCGTATCCGCAGGGCCAGTGCCCGACCACGCTTAGGCGCTTGACCAAGGAGGTCACGATGGACATCAGCAACAAAGCATTTGGCATCCATGAGCGCGCGCTGCACCTGCGGGCCCAGCGCATGGAGACCATTGCGCAAAACATCGCCAACGCCGACACGCCAAACTACAAAGCGCGTGACATCAACTTTAAGGCGATGTTGAACAACGCCTTGGGTGCGCCCATGCGCGCCACGCAATCGAATCACTACGCGGTGGCCGAACTGCCCGGCGCCGCCGACGGCATGCGCTACCGCGTGCCGTTTAACACGCCGTTCGACGGCAACACGGTGGAAATGAGCGTGGAGCAAGCCGCCTACGGTAAGGCAGCCATGGACTACCAAACCACCTTGAACTTTCTTGAAAAACGAATCGCCGGCGTACGCAAAGCGCTGCGCGGCGAATAACGGAGGCTAAACCATGTCGATTGGCAACATTTTTGGCATCGCGGGTACGGCGCTGAACGCGCAAATGACGCGCCTTAACGCCACCGCCTCCAACTTGGCGAACGCCGACACCGTGGCAGGCTCCGACGCCGAGGCCTTTCGTGCCAAGCGACCGGTGTTTAAAGCGCTGCTTACCCAAGAGATGACGCACGCGGGTGCGCCGCATGTTGGCGGCGTCAAGATTGACCGCATGACGCAAACCGACACCCCGATTCAGCCCATCTACGACCCCTCCAACCCCCTGGCCGATGCCAACGGTTACGTGTACCCCTCGAACGTGAACGAGGTGACCGAAATGGTGGAGATGATGGCCGCCTCGCGCTCGTACCAAAACAACGTCGAAGTGGTGAACACGGCGCGCCAGCTCATGATGCGCACCCTGGAAATCATTAAGGCCTAACGCACCACCAAAGGATACCTTGCATGGCTTCCACCAACACCCTCAACCCTGCCAACGCCGCCGCCAGTGCGGTGCCCGCGGGTATCAGCCGCTACGAGGACTTTGCCAACGCCCCGCGCGTGATCAACGACCAAATGGGGCAGCAAGAATTTT
>RFXW01000198.1 GCA_009921245.1 Candidatus Fonsibacter lacus
ACCGCCGCGGTTTCGCCAAAGTTCACTAAATACACCCTGGCTTCACCCTGTAAGGCCTCAGCCAATTGCGCTAAATCAGGAAGCTCTTTGATGCACGGAGCACACCAAGTGGCCCAAAAGTTGACCACGGCAGGCCCTTCAATCTGCGCCGGCGCTCCCTCGGGTGTGGTGAACCCTGCGGCGCTGACCGGCGTGGTCAATCCAGCCCCGATGAGCGCGCTCCACAATAAGATTGTCCTACGATTTAACATTGGTTATGCTCCTGACGAGGATCGCGTGACCGACTGTTGCGACGAGCGCAACTGAGGTCCACATGAGGCGACGTACAACACAACAAGAATGGAGTCGTATCGATGCTTGACCAAATGAGAGCATCATTAACCAACCTCAGCAAGTCCGAACGCAGTGTGGGGGAAGCCATCCTGTCGGATCCTGAACGGGCGGTACACATGAGTATTGCACGGCTGGCCGTGGCCTCAGGCGTCTCTGAGCCGACCGTGAATCGGTTTTGTCGATCGCTCGGCTGCAAAGGTTTTCCGGATTTCAAATTAAAGCTGGCGCAGTCGTTGGCGAACCCGGCCGCCTATCAAGTGCGTGGCTTAAATGACAATGACACCGCCCCACTGTTGGCCGACAAACTCTTCGAAACCGCCTTGTCTCGCTTAACACGTGCCCGTGCGCGGCTGCCAGAACAGGATTTGGCGGGGGTGATCGGCGAGATCTTGGATTGCCGACGCCTCTTGATTTACGGCTTGGGGCCCACCACTGGGCTGGCACGGGGATCACAAGAACTCTTTATCGGGACGCCGGTGACGGTGGTGGTACACACCGATGCGGTGATTCAGGAACTGACCGCCAGCTCAGCGATGGAGAGTGATCTGTTTTTGTTCTTGTGCACCAACGGGGAGACCGCACCCATGGTGGCTTCGGCGACGGTGGCCGATGAGCGCGGTGCTCGGTTGATTGCCATTGCACCCACCGGGAGTCCGCTGGCGCGCGCGTGTCATCGCACCATCGATCTGGTGCTGGACACCTCGGCGGCAACGCAAGCCCGGTTCACCAACCGCTTGGTCTGCCAACTGGTGTTGGATGTCTTGGCTGAGGCGGTGCAACAAGCCACCCGAGCAAACAAGCGCTACCAACGCGCGACGTCAAAAAACAGCATCGATCAGGCCGCGCGCTAAGCGTTTTAGTCTATGCTTTTGGCCACAAGGAGTCTCTGTGGCCAAAACGCGAACCGAATATCACTGTCAGGACTGTGGTGCCGCCAGCCGCCAATGGGCGGGGCAATGCGGTACCTGTGGTGCCTGGAATACCCTCGTTGAAGCCGTTATTGCCGAGGTCAAACCGGCGGCGGGGCGCGGTTACGCCGGCCAGTTGCCAACACGCGCGAAGTTGGGTGAGATCTCGGCAACGGCCCTGCATCGATTACCCTCTGGCATGGGGGAGCTCGATCGGGTGCTCGGTGGTGGCTTTGTCCCTGGCTCCGTGGTCTTGCTCGGCGGCGCGCCAGGGGCGGGGAAAAGTACGCTGCTGCTGCAAGTGGCCACGCATTTGGCG
>RFXW01000199.1 GCA_009921245.1 Candidatus Fonsibacter lacus
GGCACTGGATGAGCCCGCGTTTGAAACCCTTTATCAAGCCCCAATGGCCTTGATTCGGCCCGACCACATGGTGGCTTGGCGTGGTGGCAGCGCCCAACAGGCGGCACAGGTGTGGCAGCGGTGCTTGGGCTTGACCGCTGGCGTTGGTTAGCGATCAGCGTTGCGCGCAGGCGCGCCCGGTGACCGGGCTATTCGACAATGAATTTGGCTGCTTGACGTTGCGACGCGCCTTGGTTGCGCTTGATCTCGCGCCGGCACTCCACCCAGTAGCACAAGAAGCCCGCGACCCCTGATACCAAAACCACGCCGCCAATAGTGTAGAGAGACATAACACCGACTGTTTTTAAACGTGTCGACATTAAAACACAGTGTGCGATACGGGTTTTAACCTTTAACTACTCACCCCAGGCCCACCGCCAGGGCCATGCAATCACCGGCCATGCGGGCGCGAGGTTGACGCCGTGCGCTCATGCACCGCCGCCATGCCGCGCGCCGCCATGTCGCTCACCTCAGCCGCGTGCACCTGCAAGACCTTAACCAAGGCTGGATCGCTGGACGTTTGAACCACCTGTACACCTTGCGCGGTCATGGTCAGTTCGGTTTGAATACGGTCTCTGCCCTTAAAAACCGCGTCCAGGGTAGGGCTTTGAATCAAGACCTGCGGGTCACGACCCGCTTCAACCCGCGCAATCATGCCCACCACGTGGGCCACCACAGCCGCACGAAGCTCGGGGTCGGCACTCTCCGTGGTGGTTCGTACCCCATTGGGAAGGTTGACCACCGTCCGTTGAATGGCGCCATGCTGGCGAAACATCTTTTTCATGTCGTCCACTTCGGCGGCCGTGGTGTCCACACCCCGTAGGCCCGGCATGTTCACCTCGTCATGCCCCGCGCCGTTGTGATGATGACCACGGTGGCCGTGCTTTTGCGCCGCCCAAGCCAATCCGGCCAGGCCAATCAACACCAGCGCGCCCGCCAGCAGGAAGCGTTTATTTTTTAATATAAGCATCGGGTGATGCTACACCATTCTTGGACACCCTAGGCTTCACGCCCCCGCAACGACAGACTTTGCAGAGCCCGCCCAATCAGCCCCTGCTCGTCGTACAGGGCCGACTGCGCCAAGCCGCTGCCGTCTGGCCCGAAATGGGTTGCGGCGTCCAGCGCCACCCAATGGCCTTGTGGCTGCCTAAGCCAGTGAATGGTGAGGTCTGAATTGACAAATACAAACCGCTCATAGTCCAGCACCGCGCTGATGCCGTTGCCAGAATCCGCGGCCACCGCGGTGCGTTGGTAGGGGCTGGTGTCTTCATTGGCCACCAAGGGGTGATTCATACCAAACCACACCACACAAGGGCCAGCAAATAACCGCCCAGTAGACGAACGGGTTTGCACCAAATCGGCGTAGCCCACGTACTTGCCTGCAAACGGAAACTGCACCGGCGTGCATTGTTGCAACGACTTGGGCGCCTG
>RFXW01000200.1 GCA_009921245.1 Candidatus Fonsibacter lacus
TGCTGGCGTGGCAATGGCTGCACCAGGGCGACCCTCAGCAGCAGGCCATGGGCGTGGCCGCTGCTTGGGTGGTGGCCGCCTTGGCGTTGGCGCCTATGGCATGGTGGTGGTGGGGGCGGGCTGCGCGACTCGGCACAGCGCGCATCGGTGCCACCGTGGGCGCATGGACCCCGTCGTTCTTTGCTCTGCGCCATGGGGCATGGCTATATGCCGCCGTTTGGGTGGCCTTGGCCTTGGGCAGTGTGATGGGTCCGTGGCCATTCCCCGATTTATGGCCAGCAAGTTGGAGCCAGGCGGCGTGGCTTGGCGTATTTGAGGCCGGCGACACGCTGACCGATACGGTGTCGCTGGCGGTGGGTGCCGCCAGTTTGAGCGTGGCATTTGTGGTGCTATGGCTGGAATGCGTGCCGCGCGGTTGGCAGCGTCACTGGCAATGGTTGTTGTGGCTGCCGCTGGTGATACCTCAGGTATTTTGGGCCATGGGGTTGTACGGGTTAGCCTTGCTCGCGGGAGCTGAAGGTCAGTGGTGGGCGGTTTGCGTGGCGCATTCGGTCATGGCCCTGCCATACGTTTGGCTGGTGCTGGGCCCGGCGTGGCAGCGGGTACCGGGGCAGCATGCGGCGGTGTTGGCCACCCTGGGGCGAACCGCGTGGGCCTACCGTTGGCACGTTAAGTGGCCCATGCTGGTGCCCGCATTGTGCGTGGCGTGGGCAATTGGCTACGCGGTAGGGCTGGCGCAGTACCTGCCAACCTTGGCGGTGGGGGCAGGCCGGTTATCAACCGTTACCACCGAGGCGGTTAGCTTAAGCGCGGGCGGGCAGCGCGCCGTGGGTAGCGCGTATGCTTTGGTTCAAATGTTTTTGCCTTGGTTGGTATTTGTTTTGGCGGGCTGGGCCGCGCGCGCGCGCCGAATCCCGGGGGTGGTTGCATGAACCAGCCGGGCTTGTGGGTGCAGCTCGATCACCTCAGCGGGCCGCAGCGTACGCTGTTGCAGCACCTGAAGTTTGGCGTTGAACCAGGCCAGTGCCTTACCTTGATTGGGCCCAGTGGCGTGGGCAAAAGCGCCTTGTTGGCCGCCATTGCCGGCACGCTTGACATGCTCGCCGCCGACGACACCCCACCGCTGCGCTGTCAAGCGCAGGTGTGGCTTAATGGTCGATGCATCAGCGGCTTGCCGTGTCACCAGCGGCGGGTGGGCTTGGTGTGGCAACACCCTACATTGTTTGCTCACTTAACGGTTGCGCAAAACCTGTTGTTGGCCGTGCCGTCTGGTGCCAAGGTGCAGCGCCTGCGTCAAGTTTCTCAGGCCTTGGAGCGCGCTGGCTTGGCTGGGTTTGAGTCTCGGCATCCAGCCACGCTCTCGGGCGGTCAAGCCAGTCGGGTGGCCTTGATGCGTGCCTTGCTCGCCAAGCCC
>RFXW01000003.1 GCA_009921245.1 Candidatus Fonsibacter lacus
CCACACGGCCGAGACACGGTAGTACGACAGCTCACCCCCCTGCTCCCAAATCACCTTGGCATCTTGATAAGTAAAACGCCAAGCCTTGGGGATCAGCCGGATACCGTGCCAAAAAGCGTGCAACAAAATGCGCAGTTTTAACACCTGGCTCGTCTCACACGTAGCGGTTGCAACACGGTCAGAAATTTAGGCATCCGGTCCCGCGTCTGGGCCGTTGGTGTCCGCCGTGGTGTTGGGGCCCGCGCCACGACTCATGGACGAGCCGCTGGCCACCGGTGCAGCCGAGGTAGCACCCGTGCCTTGATTCAAGGCACCCTCTATTTGGCCACCTTTTTCTATTTCAATTTCTTTGTACTGAACCTTGCCCGACACCTTGCCTGTGGCGCGAATAATCAGGCTTTGCTCGCTCACCGTGGTGTTATTCAGCACACCGCGCACGTCGATGATTTGCGCCGACACCCGGCCGGTAACCCGACCGGTAGGGCCTACCAGCACCTCTTGCGCCGTAACGTCGCCCTCAATCACGCCATTGATCACGGCCTTAGCGGGCACCGAAAAGGTACCTTTTACTACCACCCCGTCGCCAATGACGACACTTTCATGCGATTCGTTCGGTCCAGCCATGCGTACTCCTGGGAAATGGGTTGCTAGAAGTGAAACTTTGGCATGTGGGTTGCCAGATTGCCGTCACACTTCTTACTTTTAGCAGACGCGATACTAACAGAGCATATTCAGTTTGCAAACAACAGCTTAGCGTATTGTGCTCAGTGCCAATCTGTTTTGTACTTCATTTTTAGGTTGTTCAAAAGCGCTCGTTTTTTCTCTGTTATAACTTTAAAGTACCTATTGATTTTGATTTCAGGATTAATTCTTTAGTTTTTAACCACTTTTGTATTCATTATTTATGCCGTCATGGCGAAAGTGGCAACCATCTGTTTTTGTTCATACGCCACCCAATCCCCTGGCGCTGGCTGTAGCAAATCGTTGTGTTTTTACAAATACAGGTAGGCTGGGCGGCGGTCCGAGGGAAACCGGTTGCCCTTGGGCAAAAGAAAAAGGCTCTCAAGCGATTCACTTGAAAGCCTTTCAATCGTGGCGTGGTTGCGCGGGCAGGATTTGAACCTGCGACCTTTGGGTTATGAGCCCAACGAGCTACCAGACTGCTCCACCGCGCGCCAATTTAACCGAATTGTATCACGTTTCGGTGCCGGTGCTGGACTCGCTGCCTGCGGCCTCGCTTGCCTGCACCTCGGGCCTATCCACCAACTCAACCAGCGCCATGGGTGCGTTGTCGCCAACACGAAATCCCATTTTTAAGATGCGGGTGTAACCACCCGGCCGTGCCGCGTAGCGCGGGCCCAGCTCGTCAAAGAGCTTCACCACCACAGCACGGTCGCGCAGCCGGTCAAACGCCAAGCGGCGGTTGGCCACGGTGGCTTTCTTAGCCAGCGTGATCATGGGCTCAACCACGCGGCGCAGCTCTTTGGCTTTGGGCACCGTGGTTTTAATGGCCTCATGGGTCAACAAGGCGTTCATCATGTTGCGCAACATCGCCTGTCGGTGGGCGCTGGTGCGATTGAGTTTTCTTAGGCCGTGGCCGTGTCGCATGGCGTTTCTCCTTAAGTTTTTTAACCACCAGCCGTATCAGGTACTGGTGGGTGCCAACACGCGTTTAAGCGTTCTTATCCAGTCCTGCAGGGGGCCAGTTGTCGAGTCTCATACCCAAACTCAAGCCACGCGACTGCAACACCTCTTTGATTTCATTCAGTGACTTACGCCCCAAATGACTTACGCCCCAAATTAGGCGTCTTGAGCAGCTCATTTTCGGTGCGCTGAATCAGATCACCAATGAAATAAATGTTTTCGGCCTTCAGGCAGTTGGCCGAACGCACCGTCAGTTCAAGCTCATCCACCGGACGCAGCAAAATCGGGTCAAAGGGCTCACCGGCACCACCGGTGGAGGTGCCGCCTGCAGCTGCCGCCACCATGTCTGCGCCGCCTTCGAGCTGCGCAAAAGTGGCCAACTGTTCCATCAGAATGCGAGACGACGCGCGCACCGCTTCCTCTGGGCCAATGGCACCGTTGGTTTCAATCTCCAGCACCAGTTTGTCTAGGTCGGTGCGCTGCTCCACACGTGCGCTGTCAACCGTGTAGCTCACACGGCGCACCGGCGAAAACGAGGCATCCAACACAATGCGTCCAATGGAGCGCATGGTTTCTTCGTCGCGCCGTACGTTGCCCGGCACGTAACCACGGCCCTTTTCTACCTTGATTTGCATATCAAGTTTGCCACCCGCGCCCAGCGTGGCAATCACGTGGTCGGGGTTGATGATTTCAACGTCGTGGGGGGTTTGAATGTCTTTGGCATACACCACACCCTCGGTGTCTTTGCGCAAGCTCAACGTGATTTCGTCGCGGTTGTGCAACTTAAACACCACACCCTTGAGGTTCAGCAGCACGTTCACCACGTCTTCTTGCACACCGTCAAGCGTGGAGTACTCGTGCAGCACGCCGGCAATCGTAACCTCGGTTGGCGCGTGCCCAACCATAGAAGACAACAGCACCCGGCGCAGGGCATTGCCCAACGTGTGGCCGTAGCCGCGCTCAAAGGGCTCCAGCGTAACCCGCGCACGGTAGGTGTCCAGGGTTTCGACTTGGATGGATTTTGGCTTTAACAATGAACTGAGCATAAAACTTTCCTCAATACCCTCGGCTCGTTACACCGATAAGGCTGACGAAGCAAACCCGAACGACCCCGCAGTGCCGCCGGGAACTGATGCGTGCTTAGCGCGAATACAATTCGACAATCAACGACTCGTTGATGTCACCGCCGAATTCGTCCCGATCAGGGGTTTTCTTAAACACGCCCTCTGCCTTATCGGCGCTAACTTCAACCCACGACGGAAAGCCATGTTGGGTTGCCAGTTGCAGGGCGTCTTGTACGCGCGTTTGTTTTTTCGATTTGTCGCGCACCGCTACCACGTCACCGGTTTTAACCATGTAAGACGGGATATTGACCGACGCGCCGTTCACCGTCACCCCACGGTGCGACACCAATTGGCGCGCCTCCGCGCGGGTTGACGCAAAGCCCATGCGATAAACCACGTTGTCCAAACGCGACTCGAGTAGGCTTAACAAATTCTCGCCGGTGTTGCCACGACGCCGATCGGCTTCGGCAAAGTAACGGCGAAACTGGCGCTCAAGCACGCCATACATGCGTTTGACTTTTTGTTTTTCGCGCAATTGCTTGCCGTAGTCTGAGGTGCGCGCACCCGAGGTGCGGCCATGCTGACCTGGCTTGGATTCAAACTTGGCTTTGTCGCTGATAGGGCGACGCGCGCTTTTTAGCAACAGGTCGGTGCCTTCACGGCGCGACAGCTTGGCTTTGGGTCCTAAATAACGTGCCACTTGCTTCCTCTTTCTGTGTCTGCTGCAACCATTTGTTGCAGGAGCTGCGAACCCCATGGGGCCCCAGCGGTGGGCTTATGCCGGAACCTGCAATGCGGCTCCGGAAGTGATGCCATCAAATACGACGGCGCTTGGGGGGCCGGCAACCGTTGTGCGGCACCGGTGTGACATCGGAGATTTGCGTGATGCGAATGCCCAATGCCGCCAACGCCCGAACCGAGGACTCGCGCCCTGGCCCTGGGCCTTTGATTTCAACTTCAAGGTTTTTAATGCCTTGTTCAATCGCCGCCCGACCTGCCACCTCCGACGCCACCTGAGCCGCAAAGGGTGTGGACTTACGCGAGCCCTTAAACCCTTGACCGCCCGATGAGGCCCACGACAAGGCATTGCCCTGCCGGTCGGTGATGGTGATGATGGTGTTGTTGAACGACGCGTGCACGTGCGCCACGCCGTCGGCAATGTTCTTACGTACCTTTTTGCGCACCCGTGCGCCGGAATTTGCGGTCTTGGCCATGCAGTTCTCTTTACTCTGTTACTTTTTGAGGGCTTGAGCGGCGCGACGCGGCCCCTTGCGGGTACGCGCGTTGGTTTGCGTGCGCTGACCACGCGTGGGCAAGCCACGACGATGGCGAAAGCCACGGTAAGACCCAATGTCCATCAAACGCTTGATGTTCATGGTTACCTCTCGGCGCAGGTCACCCTCGATCAAATGCCGACCAACCGCCTCGCGCAGCTTTTCGATTTCGGCATCGGACAGGTCTTTAACCTTTTTCTCGTAGGCGATGTCACACACTTCGCAAATCTTACGAGCGCGCGAACGGCCAATGCCGAAAATCGACGTGAGGCCAATCTCCGCATGTTTATGCGGTGGGATGTTGATACCAGCAATCCGTGCCATGACGTTCCTTTGAGTGCTTGGGTTTAACCTTGACGCTGCTTATGACGCGGATCGGTACAGATGATCCGAACCACACCATGGCGGCGAATTAACTTGCAGTTACGGCACATTTTTTTTACTGACGCCGATACTTTCATAAACTACTCCTTGCAAATTCCAACCACGCCTACTTGGCGCGAAATACGATACGTGCGCGACTTAGGTCGTAGGGCGTGAGCTCCACGGTGACTTTGTCGCCTGGCAAGATACGGATGTAGTGCATCCGCATCTTGCCGGAAATGTGTCCCAAGACCACATGGCCGTTTTCCAATTTCACACGGAAGGTGGCATTTGGCAGATTTTCTACCACCTCACCCTGCATCTGAATCACATCGTCCTTGGCCATATACCTTATCGAGCCGGGGCTCCTTTAAAGTTGGCCTTTTTCAGCAACGAGTCGTATTGCTGAGACATCATGTAATTCTGAACCTGGGTCATGAAGTCCATCGTGACCACCACCAAAATCAGCAGCGAGGTGCCGCCAAAATAAAACGGCACGTTGTACTTCAAAATCAAAAATTCGGGCAACAAACACACAAAGGTGATGTAAACCGCACCCACCAGCGTCAAGCGCATCAATACTTTGTCGATGTAGCGCGCCGTTTGATCGCCTGGGCGCATACCCGGCACCAAAGCACCGGATTTTTTCAGGTTGTCGGCGGTTTCGCGGCTGTTGAAAACCAACGCCGTGTAGAAAAAACAAAAGAAGATGATGGCCGCGGCGTAAAAAGTTACGTAGATGGGCTGACCGGGCGACAGCGCGCCAGCGACATCGCGCAGCCAAAGCATGCTGTCGCCGGTGCTGAACCAACCAACCGCAGTGGCCGGCAGCAAAATAATGGACGACGCAAAAATGGGCGGAATCACGCCCGACATGTTCAGCTTGAGCGGCAGATAGGAGCTTTGCCCCCCATACACCTTGTTGCCCACTTGGCGGCGCGCGTAATTAACCAAAATCTTGCGTTGGCCACGCTCGATAAACACCACAAAGTAGGTCACCAACAGCACCACAGCCACGATGAACAAGGCCACCAAGATGCTCATGGCACCGGTGCGAATCAACTCACCAAAGCCACCCAACGCACTGGGCAAACCTGCAGCGATACCCGCAAAAATCAAAATCGAAATGCCATTGCCCAGACCACGCTCGGTGATTTGCTCACCCAGCCACATCAAAAACATGGTGCCGGCGGTGAGGCTTACCACCGCGGTTAAGCGAAAACCAAAGCCTGGGGCCAACACCAAGCCTGCCGTACCTTCAAGCGCCAACGCGATACCCAGCGACTGAAAAATCGCCAGGCCCAAGGTGCCGTAGCGGGTGTATTGGGTGATTTTGCGACGCCCGGCCTCACCCTCTTTTTTCAGCTGCTCAAAGGTTGGCACCACGTACGTCATCAACTGCATGATGATGGACGCCGAGATGTAGGGCATGATCCCCAGCGCAAACACGGTAAAGCGCGACAGCGCGCCACCCGAAAACATGTTGAACAGGCTAAGAATGCCGCCTTGCTGGCCTTCAAAAAGTTGTTGCAATTGATCCGGATTGATCCCCGGCACCGGAATGTGCGCACCCAGGCGGTACACCACCAGCGCAAGCAACAAGAACACCAGGCGACGCGTGAGGTCGCCATAGTTATTCTTGTTTGCTGATGCGGTCGCCATGCCTACTTGCTTTTCTTGATTCAGCTAACGGTGGTTTGCACCGACCCACCCGCGGCCTCGATGGCTGCTTTGGCTCCTGCGGTGGCGCCGATGCCACGCAGGGTCACGGCCTGCTTGAGTTCGCCGGTTTTTACCACCTTAACGCGCTTGACCAACTCACCCACCAGGCCGGCCTGCTTTAAAACAGCCAAATCCACCTCAGCGACCTGCAATCGGCTGAGGTCGGCCAAGGTGATGTCGGCCACATAAGGCACATGCATGGACTTAAAACCGCGCTTGGGTAAACGACGGTGCATGGGCATTTGACCGCCCTCAAAACCCACTTTGTGAAAGCCACCCGCGCGCGATTTTTGGCCCTTGTGACCACGCCCTGAGGTTTTGCCCAAGCCCGAGCCAATGCCACGGCCAACGCGGCGCGCGGCGTGCTTGGCACCTGCGGCGGGTTGAATGTTGTTGAGTTGCATCGCGATTCCTTTTACAGGACCTTGACCAGGTAACTGATTTTGTTGATCATGCCGCGTACGGCCGGCGTGTCCTCGAGCTCACGCACCGAGCGAATTTTGCGCAAGCCCAAACCACGCACGGTGTCGCGATGGGAGGCCTTGCACCCAATCGGGCTACGAATCAGCTGGACTTTGAGGGTTTTGTCAGCGGCCATGGCTTGCCCTTTTTAGTTAAACAGTTCCTCAACCGACTTGCCACGCTTGGCAGCAACCTCGGCTGGGGTGTGCAAATTTTTCAGCGCATCCAGTGTGGCGCGCACCAGGTTGTAGGGGTTGCTCGAGCCGTGGCTTTTGGCCACCACGTCGGTGATCCCTACGGCCTCAAAAACCGCGCGCATCGGGCCGCCAGCAATGATGCCGGTACCTTTGCTGGCTGGCAGCAGCATCACCCGAGCGGCGCCATGGGTACCGTGCACCGCATGGTGTACGGAACCATCACGCAACGGCACCTTGGCCAAATTGCGGCGCGCCTGCTCCATGGCTTTTTGCACGCTCACCGGCACCTCGCGCGCCTTGCCTTTGCCCATGCCGATGCGGCCATCGCCATCGCCCACCACGGTGAGTGCGGCAAAGCCAAGAATGCGTCCACCTTTAACAACTTTGGTAACGCGGTTGATTGCGATCATTTTTTCGCGCAAACCGTCCTCGGGGGCGGGGCTTTGTGCACGAGCCATCACTTTTGCCATTGCTTGCTACTCCGGACGGTTAAAACTTCAAACCTGCCTCGCGGGCAGCTTCGGCCAGGGCCTTGACGCGACCGTGATAGGCGTATCCACCCCGGTCAAAGGCCACTTGCTCGACGCCCGCGTCACGGGCACGGCCCGCCACTCGAGCACCCACCAACTGGGCCGCAGCCACCGTGGCGCCCTTGCCGTGCGCACCCAACTGGGCGCGCACCTCGGCTTCGGCGGTGGAGGCAGAGGCCAACACCTTGGTGCCGCAGGCTGAGATCACGTTGGCATAAATATGGCCATTGGTGCGGTGCACGGCCAAACGCACAGCGCCTTGCTTGGCGATGCGAATCCGAGCCTGTCGAGCCCGGCGCAAACGTTGTTCCTTTTTGGTCAACACGGCTGGACTCCTTATTTCTTCTTGGTTTCTTTGAGCACCACGCGCTCATCGGCATAACGAATACCCTTGCCCTTGTATGGCTCGGGCGGACGAATACCGCGCACCTTGGCCGCGGTTTGGCCAACTTGTTGACGGTCGGAGCCTTTAATCACCACCTCGGTTTGCGATGGTGTTTCTACTTTGACGCCTTCGGGCATCTGAATCACCACCGGGTGAGAAAAGCCCACGCTGAGATTCAGGGCAGCGCCTTGGGCCTGGGCACGGTAGCCCACGCCAACCAAGCTGAGTTTTTTCTCAAAACCCTTGCTGACGCCCACAATCATGTTGTTCACCAGTTGGCGCATGGTGCCGGTTAGCGCCATGGCCTCGGCGCCGGGCTCGACCGGGGCAAAGGTCAGTTGCTGGCCGTCTTGCTTCATGGCAACCTTGCTATGCAATGCCATGCGCAACGAGCCCAAGCCACCCTTGACGGCAACCTCTTCACCCTGCACAGCCACCTCCACCCCTTGGGGTATGGAGACCGGCAACTTTGCAATACGAGACATATGTTTTCTCCTGTGCGCCGCGAGGCTTAGGCCACGTAGCACAACACTTCGCCACCCACGCCGGCGGCACGGGCCTTGCGGTCGGTCATGACGCCACGGGGGGTGGTAACAATTGCCACGCCCATGCCGTTCATAACCTGCGGTATGGCCTTGGAGCCACGGTAAACCCGCAAACCGGGGCGGCTGACGCGTTCAATGCGCTCAATCACCGGCCGGCCGGCGTAGTACTTGAGGGCAATTTCCAACTCGGGCTTGCCGTTGACGTCAACCTGGCGGAAGTCGTCGATGTAGCCTTCGTCTTTTAGTACTTGGGCAATGGCCGATTTAAGCTTGGACGCAGGCACGTTGACGGTGGCTTTTTCCACCATTTGGGCGTTGCGAATGCGTGTTAGCAAGTCGGCTATGGGATCGCTCATACTCATGGATTAACTCCTGCTTACCAGCTGGCCTTGATGACGCCAGGGACGTTGCCCTGAAACACCATCTCGCGCAGCTTGCTGCGGCCCAAACCAAATTGACGAAAGGTACCGCGCGGACGACCGGTGATTTCGCAACGGTTGCGCTGACGGGTCGGGTTGGCGTTACGCGGCAAGCGCTGCAAAGCGGCACGGGCGGCGTCACGCTCTTCAATGGAGCGTTTGGCGTCGGCCGCGATGGCGCGCAGTTCTTGGTATTTTTTGGCGTACTTTTCGGCGAGCTTGGCACGCTTGAGTTCACGCTGCAGTAGTGCTTGTTTAGCCACGCGTCACCTCAATTCTTAAAGGGAAAACGAAAGCCCGCCAAGAGCGCCTTGCACTCCTCGTCGGTCTTTGCGGTGGTTGTGATGCTGATGTTGAGTCCGCGCAAGGTGTCGACCTTGTCGTACTCGATTTCTGGAAAGATGATTTGCTCTTTCACGCCTACGTTGTAGTTGCCGCGACCATCAAAGGCCCGCCCTGAAATGCCGCGAAAGTCACGCACCCGCGGCAAGGCCACGGTGATGAAACGGTCTAGGAATTCGTACATCCGCACGCCACGCAATGTCACCATGCAACCAATGGGCTGCTGCTCGCGAATTTTGAAGCCTGCAATGGCCTTACGCGCCTTGGTAATAACCGGCTTTTGGCCGGCGATTTTGGTGAGATCGGCGACCGCGTGGTCCATGACCTTTTTGTCTGCCACGGCCTCACCCACACCCATGTTGAGCGTGATTTTGGTAATACGCGGCACCTGCATGGGCGAGCCGTAGCCAAATTTGGTCATCAGCTCGGGGGCCACCGCTTCTCGGTAATGCTGCATCAATCGCGCCATGATCATGCCACCTTAATTTCTTCGCCGCTGGACTTGAATACACGCGTCCGCTTGCCGTTTTCTGCTTGCTTAATCGCTACCCGATCAGCCTTGCCCGTGGCGGGGTTGTAAATCGCCACGTTGGACTGGTGAATCGGCGCCGACTGCTGCACGATGCCGCCAGTGATACCCTTCATGGGGTTGGGCTTGACGTGCTTTTTCACCGTCTGCACGCCGTCAACCAGCAAGCGCTCGGCATCCAAGCGCTGAGCCACTCGCCCACGTTTGCCTTTGTCGCGGCCGGCCACCACAATCACTTCGTCGCCTTTGCGTAGTTTGTTCATAACCGACCCCTTAGAGCACTTCGGGCGCAAGCGAGACGATTTTCATGAATCGCTCGGTGCGCAATTCGCGCGTGACTGGCCCAAAAATACGGGTTCCGATGGGCTCGAGTTTGGCGTTGAGCAAAACCGCGGCGTTGCCATCGAACTTAATCAGCGCACCATCGGCGCGACGCACGCCCTTGGCGGTGCGCACCACCACGGCGTTGTAGACCTCGCCTTTTTTAACCCGGCCACGCGGCGCGGCTTCTTTGACGCTTACCTTGATGATGTCACCCACAGAGGCATAGCGACGCTTGGAGCCGCCCAATACCTTGATGCACATCACGGATTTCGCGCCCGTGTTGTCGGCGACGTTAAGTCGCGATTGCGTTTGTATCATGTTGTTGTCCCAACTTGAACCACCCGTGGGCCACGCCCCTAGGCAATCAGTCTTGGGCCTGTCGCAAGCCAAGGGCTTACGCTTAGGCTGACATTTGCTTGCTGCCACCGCCCGCTTAACCCCAAAGCCAAGCTTGCCACTGCACCAAACAAAAACCGTGTCTCCCTGCTTCAAGAAGCAAAGAGCCAGCTATTATGGCACAGTTTTATTTGCCTTGCAAGGCACTCGCTCTGAATGAAGGATTCACGCATGACCGCACCCGCCGGCGGGCCAGCCGCCAGACCCAACGTGCCTCGATTGGTATTCATCGGCGGCGGCAACATGGCCAGCGCCATCGCCCAGGGGTTGCTGCGCGCCGGTTGGCCGCCGTCGTTCTTATGGGTGGTCGAGCCCGATGCCGCCGCCCGGGCGCGCTGGGCCGAGTGGGGCGTGATTGCATTGGCCGAGGCCGACGCCTCGTTGAGCCAAGCACAGGTGGCACTTTGGGCGGTTAAGCCGCAGGTGATGCCCGAGGCCACCGCCCGCGCCGGTCGACATGTGCCGCAAGCGTTGCACATCAGCGTGGCCGCTGGGGTAACCACCGCCAGTCTGCAGCAATGGTTGCATAGCGACCAGGTGGTGCGCGCCATGCCCAATACGCCCGCGCTGATTGGCCAGGGCATCAGCGGCGTATACGCCTGTCCGGCGGTCAGTCAGTCGCAACGCGAGTGGGTGCAGCACATTCTGCAGCCCACAGGTGAAATGGTTTGGATTGAAAGTGAAGACTTACTTGATGCGGTCACGGCGGTGTCGGGTTCCGGCCCAGCCTACGCTTTTTATTTAATCGAAGCCATGGCCGAGGCCGGCACCCGCTTGGGGCTGCCGGGGCAGGTGGCGCAACGCTTGGCCACCGCCACGGTGGCGGGTGCTGGCGCGCTGGCACTGGCCAGCGAGGAATCCGCGCCCACGTTGCGTGCACGGGTCACGTCCAAGGGGGGCACCACGCACGCGGCCATTACCAGTATGGAGGCCGACGGGGTGGGCCAGGCCCTGCGCAAGGCGGTGGCCGCGGCGCATGCGCGCGCCCAGGAACTGGGCCGGGCCGGTTAAGCCCCGCGGCTGGCCACCACCGCCAGCCACATGGTCATGCCCAACCAGTGATTAAGGCCAAAGGCGCGAAAACACGCGTCGCGTTCACGGGTGCGAATGTGCCGCAACAACCACACCACCTGCAGCGCCGCCAACGCCACAGCCAACTGGCTCAAGGGCGTGCGCAACAAATCCAACAGCCAAACCCAACTTACGCCGTAAACCACGTAGCAAACGCCAATAAAACGCACCTCATAACGCCCCAAGGTGAGCGCGGCGGTGTGTATGCCTAGGCGTATGTCATCGTCGCGATCCACCATGGCGTAGGCGGTGTCGTAAGCCAAAACCCAGGCCAAATTACCCGCCAACATGGCCCACGCCAACCACGGCAGGACAAACTCACCCCCCACGGCGGCAAACGCCATGGGAATGCCAAAGCTAAAGGCCACGCCCAGCACGGCTTGCGGCAAACGCACCCAGCGCTTGGCGTAGGGGTACAACAACGCCAACACCAAAGCCACCACCGACCAGGCCACCGCCGCGGGCGTGGTGCCAAGCACCAGGGCAAAGGCCAGCAGCGCCAGCAGCGCACCCACCAACAGGGCCTCGCGCGGGGCCACTTGCCCGGTGGTAACCGGCCGCTGCGCGGTACGTTTGACGTGCCGGTCGATGTCGCGATCGGCGACATCATTCACGCAGCAGCCCGCGCTGCGCATCAGTACCGTGCCGGCGGTGAACACCAGCACCAGGTACCAGCCCGGCCAGCCGTCGGCGGCCACCCAAAGCGCCGACAAGGTTGGCCAAAGCAGCAGCAACCACCCGGCGGGGCGGCGCCAGCGGATCAGCTCAAGGTAGCGCGCCAGCCGAGCCCGCACGCTCAGTGCCCACCCGCCCAACGCACGCCCGATAGGCCGCATGTGCGCAGCGCACGAATCAGGGCCTCAATCGCTTCCACACGGGTGTAACTGCGTCGCCACGCCAACACCACCCGCCGCTGCGGATTGACATCGCTAAACGGCAGGTAGCGCACGTAATGGGCGTCGCTCCACGGCGGGGCGTCGGGGCTGGGGTAGAGGGCGGCGTCGGGCACGCTCAAACGCGGCACCACCGTGACCCCCATGCCGGCGGCCACCATGTGCTTAATGGTTTCCAACGACGAGCCTTCAAAGTTTCGTCTCACGCCATCTTCGTCTGAGGCAAACCGGGCAAATTCTGGGCAAACTTCAAGCACATGGTCGCGAAAACAGTGTCCGTTGCCCAATAAAAAAACAGTTTCGGTGCGCAACATATCCACGGTCACGGCCTGGTGCTTGGCCAGCGGATGGCGCAACGGGACAGCCGCCAAAAAAGGTTCGTCGTACAGGGCGCGGGTGGCAAACTGCTGCTCGGGTAACGGTTCGGCCAGCAACGCGCAATCGATTTCGCCGGCGCGCAGTTGATCGAGCAAGCGGTTGGTGTAGTTCTCTTGCAATACCAGCGGCATGCTGGGCACTTGGGCAATGACTTCGCGCACCAGCGCGGGCAGCACATACGGCGCAATGGTGTAGATGACCCCCAGGCGCAGCGGCCCTTGCAGCGGGTCTTTGCCACGCTGCGCGATTTCGCGCACCACCCGAGCCTGCTCCAGCACCACTTGCGCTTGACGCACGATGGCCTCGCCCACGGGCGTCAGCACCACGTCGCTGGCGCGGCGCTCAAAAATGGGCACCTCAAGCTCAGCCTCGAGTTTTTTAATCGCCACCGACAGCGTGGGCTGCGAGACCATGCAAGCCTCGGCGGCGCGGCCAAAATGCAACTCGCGCGCGGTGGCCACGATGTATTTAAGTTCGGTCAACGTCATGCCCGTATTGTGCCGCGCGCCCAAGGCGGGTTACGCATCAAGGTAACCTGCGCGGGCGCCCAACCAACGCTGCACATGCTGCAGCGCCAGCCCCGGGTGCTCAGCCAACAGCCAGTCGGCTTGTTCGCTCGCCCATTGGGCCAGGGCATCATCGGCCGCGGCGTCGGCAAAGCGCAGCATGCCGGTGCCGCTTTGGCGTGAACCCAGCAATTCACCCGGGCCGCGCAAGCGTAAATCGGTTTGCGCCAACACAAAGCCGTCTTGGGTTTGCGCCATGGCCTGCAGCCGGGCCCGCGCCACCTCGCCCAAGGGCGGCTCAAACAACAGCACACAAACCGAGGCCGCGCTGCCGCGCCCCACCCGGCCTCGCAACTGGTGCAGCTGGCTTAGGCCAAAGCGTTCGGCGTGCTCAATCACCATCAGCGAGGCGTTGGGCACGTCAACCCCCACCTCGATCACCGTCGTGCTAACCAAGACCTGCAACTTGGCCGCCACAAAGGCGTCCATGACCGCTTTTTTTTCTGCCGCCGATTGCCGCCCGTGTAACAAGCCCACCACGCCCGAAGGCTCGGTGCCTTCTGTTGCGGGCGCGTCTGCCGCCGGCGCCAATGCCAGCGTGAGTTCATCAAACACCTGGGTGGCATGGCGCAGGTCCAAGGCCTCGCTTTCTTCAATCAACGGACACACCCAGTAGGCTTGTCGTCCCGCTTGCAATTGCTCGCGCAAGCGGCTCATCAACTCGCCGCGCCGCCGCGCATCAATCACTTTGGTGAGTATCGGCGTGCGGCCCGGTGGCAGGGCGTCGATGGTGGAGATGTCCAGGTCGGACAGCAGGGTCATGGCCAGCGTTCGAGGTATGGGGGTGGCGGTCATCATGAGCAAGTGCGGCTGCTGGCCATGCTCGTTTTTTTGTCTAAGGGTGAGGCGTTGCGCCACGCCAAACCGGTGCTGCTCGTCCACCACCACCAAGCCGAGCCGGGCAAATTGCACATCGTCTTGAATCAGGGCTTGGGTGCCCACCACCAATGCCGCTTGGCCGCTTTGTATGTGCGCTTGCATGCGCCGCCGCTCGGTTTTGTTTTGTGAGCCTGTAAGCCAGGCCACGGTTTGGCCACGGCTGTGCAGCAGCGGCTCGAGCCACTGCGCGAGTTTGACAAAGTGCTGGCGTGCCAAGATTTCGGTTGGTGCCATCAATGCACACTGCGCGCCAGCCTCAATCGCAATGCACGCCGCCAAAGCGGCGACCACGGTCTTGCCGCACCCCACGTCGCCCTGCAACAACCGATGCATGGGCACATCGCGCGCCAAGTCGGCAGCAATTTCTTCGAGCACCCGGGCCTGGGCTGGGGTGAGCGCAAACGGCAAACGCTGCAACAACGCCTGTGGTAAGCCTTTACCCGGGGTGGCGGGCAGGGCCAACGCTTGCTGGCTTTGACGCGCCGCGCGCGCGCGGCGTTGGGCAATCAGTTGCGCCAACATTTCTTCGGCTTTGAGCCGCTGCCACGCCGGGTGCTGGCGGCTTTGCAAGGCGTCGGTGGGCGCCTCGGGTGGCGGCTGGTGCAAGTAAGTTAGCGCGCGGCGCAGCGTCCATTGGGCGTCCAACCCAAGCGCCTGCCAGCAGCGCGGGGGCAAGATGTCCTCGAGCGCCGCTTGGCGTAGGCCGCTGGCCACGGCTTTGCGCAAATACGCCTGGGGCAGGCCTTGGGTGGTGGGGTATACCGGGGTCAGCGCATGGGCTAAAGGCTCACTGGCGTCACGCAAGGTGGGATGCACCATCTCCAAGCCATGGGCGCTGCGCCGCAGCTCACCACGCACGCGCACGCGCCGGCCCACCGTCCATGCCTTTTGTTGGCTGGGGTAGAAGTTAAGAAAGCGCAAGGCGCAGCGTGTCTCGGCGTCGGTTACCCACAGCAGCCACTGGCGTCGACCACGAAACACCACGTCGCTGGCCACCACCTCGCCTTCGAACTGCACCACCAACCCCAACGGCGCGTGCGCCAACGAGACCAACTGGGTTTCGTCCTCATACCTAAGCGGCACGTGCAAGGCCAGCTCGATGGGCTGCGTTAATCCCAAGCGGCGCAAGGCGCGCTGCGGCACACTTAATCGCGAGGCCTCAGGCGGCGACGGCTGGGCGGCAACGCGACGTGACGTGGGCATGGGACAATTGTGCCCTGCACCGAGACCGGCCGTGAATCTGCATCATCTTGACGCGTACGACTACGCCCTGCCCAGCGAACTGATTGCGCAAAGCCCTGCGGCACAACGGCGCGACGCGCGCTTGCTCGATGGGCGCCACGCCATGCCGCGCGATACGCGGTTTGCCGACTTGCCCGCCATGCTGCGCAGCGGTGATGTGCTGGTGTTAAACGACACCCAGGTGCTCAAAGCCCGGCTTTGGGGGCACAAAGCCAGTGGCGGCAAAGTGGAGTTACTGGTTGAGCGGGTGCTGGGCGAAGCCGGCCTAGAGGCGGCGGTGCACATGCGGGTGAGCCGCAAACCAAAAGTCGGCGAACGCTTGCACGTTGCACGCTTGAATGACGCCACAGAAAAGGCGTATCAAGCCACCGTGTTGGGTCGCTGGCCAGACAGCGATGGCGCGTTGTTTCATCTGCGCTTTGATGCGCCACTGGCTGAAGTCATGGCCAATGTGGGGCATGTGCCACTGCCGCCGTACATTCAACACGCCGACAGCGAGGCCGATCAACAACGCTATCAAACCGTGTTTGCCAAGCACCCCGGGGCGGTGGCGGCGCCCACCGCGGCGTTGCATTTTGACCAGGACATGCTGCAAGGCTTGCAAACGCAAGGCGTGGAGTTGGCCTACGTCACGCTGCATGTGGGCGCTGGCACCTTTGCACCGGTCAAAACGGCTGACGTGCGCCACCACACCATGCACAGCGAGTGGTACCAGGTACCCGAGGCCACCCAGCGGTGCTTGGCCCAGTGCCGTGCCCGCGGCGGTCGCGTGGTGGCGGTAGGCACCACCAGCGTGCGCACCCTGGAGAGTTGGGCGCACACCGGACAAGCGCAGGGCGAAACCCAACTCTTCATCACGCCGGGCTTTCGGTTTCAATGGGTGGATTGGCTTGTCACCAACTTTCACTTACCCAAAAGCACCCTCATGATGCTGGTTAGCGCATTGGCGGGGCACGACCACGTGATGCAACTCTACGCGCATGCGGTGGCCCAGCGTTATCGCTTTTTTAGTTACGGTGACGCCATGCTGCTGCAGCGCGCCTCGGCCTAAGACTGCGCCCGGTTTTTACAATTCAACCTATGGGTATGTTCTACACCACCGCGCAAGACCCCAGCGGCCACGCCCGTTGCGGCGTGTTGCAACTGGCGCACGGCCAGGTGGAGACGCCCATTTTTATGCCGGTGGGAACCTACGGCACGGTCAAGGGCGTCACGCCGCGTAGCCTGCACGACATGGGCGCGCAAATCATTTTGGGCAACACCTTTCACCTGTGGCTTAGGCCTGGGCTTGAAGTGGTGCAGGCCTTTGGTGGCTTGCACCAATTCGAGCAGTGGCAAAAACCCATATTGACCGACTCGGGTGGGTTTCAGGTGTGGAGCCTGGGCGCCATGCGGCGCATCACCGAAGAAGGGGTGCACTTTGCCTCGCCCATCAACGGTGACAAGCTGTTTTTGTCGCCCGAAGTCAGCATGCAGATTCAGACGGTGCTCAATTCAGACGTGGTCATGCAGCTGGACGAATGCACACCCTACCTGGCGCTGGAGGGTAAGCAGCAAGGCCAACCGATTGACGAGGCCCAAGCCCGGCACAGCATGGAGCTCAGTCTGCGCTGGGCGAAACGCTGCCAAGATGCCATGCAAAGCTTGGGTAACCGCAACGCGCTGTTTGGCATTGTGCAAGGCGGTATGTTCGAGTCGCTGCGCGATGAATCGTTGCAGCAGCTGCAAGCCTTGGGGTTCGACGGCTTGGCCATTGGCGGGCTGAGCGTGGGCGAGCCCAAAGAGGACATGCGCCGGGTATTGGCGCACGTGGCGCCGCGCATGCCAAGCAACAAGCCACGCTACTTGATGGGGGTGGGCACACCAGAGGATTTGGTTGAGGGCGTGGCGCAAGGCGTGGACATGTTTGACTGCGTTATGCCCACTCGCAATGCCCGCAACGGCCACTGGTTTACGCGCTACGGCGACCTAAAAATTCGCAACGCCCGCCATAAACAAGACACTGGCCCGGTGGATCCAAGCTGCGGTTGCTACGCCTGCCACGGCCACCGAGACGACCAAGGCAACAGCCACGGCGGCTTCAGCCGGGCGTACCTGCATCATTTGGATCGCTGCGGCGAAATGCTGGGGGCGATGCTGGCAAGCATTCACAATTTGCATTACTACCTGGAATTGATGCAAGCCATGCGCCAAGCCATTGCGCAGGGGCGTTTTGCCGCGTGGCGCCAGCAATTCCACGCCGACCGTCAACGCGGTGTGTAAAGCCGCTGCGCGGCGCTCAGTGAAACGCCAACAGCACGCCGGTGTAGCCGTACAGATGGCGATAACCGATTTCCCCCCCAGCAAAAAACCCCACCACAGGCACGTCGCCTAAGGCGTGGCGCACGATCTTCATTTCGGCGTGCGCCGCGCCAAAGTGCGGGCCACCCCGCCCGGCACAGCTGATGTACACCGCCCCGCGTACTTGACCGTGCGGGCCATTGGGGTCTTCAACCTCATCGCGCACCTCGGCGCACACCCGCATCAAGTCGGCCCGCGCCGCGGCCGCGTCGCGTCGACAAAAGTGCAAGGTGTCGCCCACCCAGGCGTGGTCGCCAATGGCCACGCCTCGGTTGGCCATGTCCAAACCCACCACGTGCCGCACACGGGTTTGCGCGCCAAACTGCCCGGCGCGACGCGCCAACAACCCCTGCGCCCGCTCCATGGGGCTGGCGGTGGCTTGGCCCTCGTCGCGCGCCGACTCCAGGCCCACCAAGGTTTGGCGCAACGCCGCCATGGTCTGCGCCGATTGGTTTAGATCAAGCCCCAAATCTTCGAGCAACACCCGCAGCGCTGGGCGATTGTCCAGCGACAACACCACGTTGCCGTGCACGGCGGTGACCTCGTGCGCTGGCCCCACCGGCGTGCAGCCTTGGGTCACGCGCGCCGTTAACGCCACGTCTTGCCCAAAACCAACGCCGGTTAAACCGCTCTCCCACACCGCTTGGTCGTCGTTGCCCGACACCGCCCATTGCAAGGCTTGATCGCGGCTGGAGAGCAAGCCGCCAAACACCACCCGCTGCGCGGTGCGATCGGCCAGTTCAGCAATCAGTCCATCCAAGTCGGGCGTGGCGCCGTCGGCGTGCACCAACGCCGTACACACCGTCGCATCGCCGCCGACCGGCGGCAGCGGCGCACGCCCATGAAAGGTTTGTACCCCGGTTGGCGGCAGATCGCACAGCATCACCGCCAAAGCGGGCTCGTCCCAATATTCCACCTCGGTAGCCAAAATGCCCACCCCGGTGGTGCCGGCCCAGTGGCCAACGTTGGGAAACGCCTCACGCAGGCCCGCAACCAGCGCCGGCGCGTCGCCGGCCAAGCGATCGCTTAGGTACACCAAGCCCAGTGTGGGCGTGGGGCCGTGTTGCAGCCGGTGTTTGGGCAACACCAACTGCGCACGCAGCTGAGCCACCACCAAGGCCAACGCCATGTCCCATTTGGGGTGGCCCGCGTGGGCGTGCACAAACATGGGCGTGGTGCCGTCAGCGGCGGGGTCGCGGCTTGCGCGTGGCCTTGCCAGCGGCGCTGGGCGCGCTGGAGGCATCGGCCGCTGGCTGCATGCTTTGCAGCGTGGCCAAGGTCATTTTTTGAACTTCAAGGGTTTGAATGCTGGTGCCCAGCATCTTGGCGTTTTGCTCCAACCAAAACTGCACGGTGCGTAGGTCACGGATACGCTTGTCCAGCTCTTGCACGTCCATGGTCGGGGTTAGCCAGCTGCTCATGCCTGGCACACCGGCGGCACCGGCTGGGGCGGCTTGCTGCCAACTTTGTGCCGCTTGCTGCATGAGGTTTTGAAAAAAATCCCAGCTTGGTGCAAACCCACTGGGACCATTCGAAGATTGGGGGTCGGTCATCACGAATCCTTATTTGCCGAGTTGGGGCCATGAAAATCCGGCGCGCGCCGGGCGCGCAACGAGGCCACGCCTTCGTGCACATCGGGGCCAGCAAACCCCATGAACTCCAGCGCCAAACTGGCGTCAAAAGTTGGCCCGGCCATGCGCAGCCAATTGTTCAACGCGTATTTGGTCCAACGCACCGCGGTGGCGCTGCCTTGTGCCAAACGATCGGCCAACTCGCGCGCCTTGGGCAGCAGTTCTTCATCGGGCACCGCCAACGACACCAAACCAATGCGTTCGGCCTCGCGCCCATCCACCGGTTCGCACAGCAGCAGGTGGTACTTGGCTTTGGCCATGCCGCACAGCAGCGGCCAAACAATAGCCGCGTGGTCGCCAGCGGCCACGCCGAGTCGCGTATGGCCGTCCACAATGCGCGCGCTTTGCGCCGCCACCGAAATGTCAGCCAGCAGCCCGGCCACCAAGCCCGCGCCCACAGCAGGGCCGTGGATGGCGCTTACCACCGGCTTGTCGCAGTTGATCAGGTTGTACACCAGGTCGCGCGCCTCTTGCCACACCTGCGATCGCACGGCGAAGTCTTGCGCCATGTCTTGCACCAGGGTGAGGTCGCCACCGCCCGAAAAACCCATGCCATCGCCGCGTAACAACACCGCGCGCACCTGCGGGTCACGCTGCGCATCACGCCAAATTTCGCTTAATTCGCGGTGGCCCACGTGCCCGGCGGTGGGCAACTTGCCGTTGCCTCCGGCCACGTCGGCACGCATTTGCACATCCAGCACCGCGCCATCGGCACCGGTGTAGGCAATGCGAAGCGTTTGATAGGCGCTGTAATCCATAGCGGCTCCTAGTATGGCTGAAATCGTGCGCGCAATGGCTATCTGGCGCGGCGCGTGGGGTTACTCGCTGGGCTGCAGGGGCGCCACGGTTTGGTCAATGGCGCCAAACACGCTGTGGCCGTCAAGCCCTTTCATTTCAATGCGTATGGTGTCGCCAAATTTCATGAAGTCGGTGCTGGCCTTGCCGTCTTCAATGGTCTCAATGGCGCGTCGCTCGGCAATGCAGCTGTACCCATTGGCCCAATCCTTGTTGCTCACCGTGCCACTGCCCACGATGCTCCCGGCACGCACGTTGCGCGTTTTGCAAATGTGCGCAATCAGTTGGCCAAAGTGAAACGTCATCTCAGGGCCGGCTTCGCACATGCCCACTTTGCGACCGTTCCACGTGCTTTGCATCACCAAGTGCACACGGCCATCGTGCCACGCGTCACCCAATTCGTCTGGGGTCACCGCCACGGGGCTGAAGGCTGTGGCGGGCTTGCCTTGGAAAAAGCCAAAACCCTTGGCCAGTTCGTCGGGAATCAGGCGGCGCAGCGACACGTCGTTGGCCAGCATCAACAGCCTTATCCCCTCAAGCGCTTGCTCGGGTGTGCTGGCCATGGGTACATCGCCGGTGACCACCGCCACCTCGGCCTCAAAGTCGATGCCGTGGTCTTCGGTGCGGCACACAATGGGATCACAAGGGCCCAAAAAATCGTCGCTGCCGCCTTGGTACATCAAGGGGTCGTGATAAAAACTCTCGGGCACGGCGCTCTCGCGTGACCGCCTCACCAGCTCCACATGGTTGATGTATGCCGAGCCATCGGCCCATTGATAGGCCCGCGGCAGGGGCGCGGCGCACTGTTTGGGGTCAAAAGCAAAGGCGTGACGGGCTCGGCCGTGATTCAGGGTGGCGGACAAATCCTCGAGCTGAGGCGCCACAAAATTCCAGTCGTCCAACGCCTGCTGCAACGTGCCAGCCATGCCGGTGGCGTAGTGGGCCGTACTTAAATCGCGCGACACCACCACCAATTGCCCATCCCGCGAGCCGTCTTTATACGTTGCCAATTTCATGTTTGACCTCACCTGTTGGCAGGCGCGATTGAATTACGCTTGGTAAAATTCGTTGCACCATGCAGAAAACAGATCATTCTACGGTAGCACGCAACGGCATTCAGTCGGTGGAGGTGGGCTACGGACTGATCACGGCCATGGCGGCGGCCACCGGGCCGCTGATGCTGCGCGACTTGGCGCGCGCGGCCAACATGAGCGCGGCCAAGGCGCACCGGTACCTGGTGAGTTTTCAGCGGCTGGGCATGGTGGCGCAAGACCCTCAAAGCCGCTATGCGCTGGGCCCAGTGGCCTTGCGTTTGGGTTTGGCGGCGTTGTCGCAAGTGGACGCGGTGCAACTGGCTCGGCAACGCATTCCGTCTTGGCTTGCCCAGTGGGGGCACACCGTGGCCTTGGCGGTGTGGGGTAACCATGGGCCAACCATCGTGCATTGGGCAGCGGCGCCCAATGGCGTGCACGTGGCGCTTCGCCTGGGCGATGTCATGCCGCTGCAACACTCGGCCACAGGGCGGTGTTTTTTAAGTTTTATGCCCCCCAGCGACCGCAACGCCAGCACCCAACAAGCGCTGCTGCAAACCGAGCAACAAGCCGATGCGGTGGCCCAACCAGAGGCTCGCGCCACCAACCTTGAAGCGGTGATTCAGCAAACCCGGCAAGCGGGTATTGCCAGCGTTCAAGGCAACCTGATACCGGGGGTGAGCGGGCTGTGCGGCCCGGTGTTTGACTCTCAAGGCCATTTGGCGCTGGGGGTGGTTACGCTGGGGCAAAGTACCCGCTTCAACGCCAACCCCAATGGCGAGCTGGCGCAGCAAGTCAAGGCCGCGTGCGCCGCCTTAAGCCAAGACATAGGCCACCGTGCGCCCCAAGCCCGCGCGGCGGCGCCTGGGCACTAAGCATGGCACGGGCCACCCCGCCCACCCGTCGTCAAGCCCTAGGCCTGCTGGGTGCGACCGCACTCACCTGGCCGCGCTTGGGCTGGGGCAGTTCAGGCTGGCCACCCTCCATGGCGTTGACATACGACATTGAAGGGCAGAGCGGCGCCGTGCCTTACCGCGCCACCGGCAGCCTGCGTTGGCAGCACGGCGGCGGGCGTTACGTGGCCAGCCTACGGGTCAAGGTGTTGTGGCTAAGCCGTGAGCAAACCAGCCAAGGCACCCTTGGGGCAAGCATGCTCGAGCCGCGCCAGTTCACCGACAGCAAAGGCCAAGGCAGCGAGGCGCGTTTTAACGCAGCAGCGGCGCGTGTTGTTTACAGCCACGGCGGGCAAGCGCCGTTGCACCCCGGCATGCAAGACGAGATCAGCCTTTATTTCGCCATGGCACGCGCGCTCGAGCAGCAGCCCGGCGCGCCTTGGCAGGGTTACGTTAGCAACGCCACGGGTCAAAGTCTTTGGACCTTCGAAGCACTTGCCCCCAGCACCCAAGAGACCCCCAGCGGCGCCTGGCCAACCCAGCCCATGCGTCGCCGCCCGCGGCGCGAGGGCGATACCCAAGCCACGCTTTGGCTTGCGCCTGGCTTGCACGGCCTGCCGGTGCGTGTGCTGCTGCAACACGGGGCAAACGAGCGTGTTGACCAACGGCTGACGGGCTATACCCCTTTGCCCGCGCTGGGTGCTTGAAAACCCGCTATATTGGCCCCAACTGGTTGAGCACCACCTGAATTGGAGCAGTTCGCATGATCATGTTGTACGACTCAGAATCGTTTTCGGTGCTACACGTGCTTCCCAACGAAGACGAAGCCACGGCGCAGCGCGACAGCCTGCCCCGGCTGGGTTTTGAAATCGTGGACAAACGGCACGGCAAAGAGGTTTACCTAGACGGCTCTTGGGCCGAGCTGTTCCAGCAACACCTGCAGGCCTGGCAGGCCAACCACCCCACCGAAGAAGAGGTGGAAGACACTTTGGACCGCTACGCCTCGCTGGCACAAAACCCACTCGTGCTGCACTGATGCCCAGGCAGCTGACTCGGCTGGGGCTGCTCGCCCTGGCGGCTTGGCTGCTGGCAGCCTGCGCCACCCCCCAGCCCACCATGGGCTCACTGCCCTCGCAGGGGGTGTTGCTGCTGGGGGAACAGCACGACAACCCCCACCACCAGCGTTTGCAACACCAAGCGGTTGAGCATTTGGTTGCGCGCGGCCAACTCGCCGCGCTTGCACTCGAAATGGCGCCGGCGGGCACCAGCACCCAAGGTTTGCCAGCCGACGCCAGCGACCAAGCCATTCAGCAAGCGCTGCGTTGGTCGCAAGCGGGTTGGCCATGGTCGCCTTACGCCCCGGCCATTCAACAAGCGGTACGTGCCGGCGTGGTGGTGGTGGGTGCCAACCTGCCGCGCTCGGCCATCGGCGCCAGCATGCAAAACCGCGCCATCGACCAAAGCGTAAGCCCTGCGGTTTGGCAGCAGCAGCGCCAAGCGGTGGACGACGGGCACTGCGGGCTGTTGCCAGCCAGCCAGCTCGACCCCATGACGCGGGTTCAAGTGGCGCGCGATCAAAGCATGGCGCGGGTGTTGGCGGCGTATGAACGGCCAGGCCAAGTCACGGTTTTGTTAACGGGCAGCGCCCATGCCGATAAAACACGGGGCGTGCCGCTGCACCTGCCACCACAAACCAGCGCCTACAGCGTGCTGATGGCGGCAGAGTCAACCCCCACCGCACATTTTGACGCGGTGTGGACGGCGCCGGCCATCCCACCCAAAGACTATTGCGCCGAGCTCAAGCGCCAAGGCATGCCCAGCCGCGCACAACCTAGTTGACTTGCTTGATTGACTCGGCCAAGGTGGAAACCATTTGGTCGATCTGGCTGTCTTGAACAATAAAGGGCGGTGCCAACACCAGCACATCGCCGGCGCTGCGCACCAACACCCCTTTGCCAAAACAATCCAAAAAGATGTCGTAGGCGCGTTTGCCGGCGCTGCCTGGCTCAAGCTCAACCGCCGCGGCCAAGCCCAACGACCGAATACCCACCACACCCGGTAAATCGCGCATGGTGGCGTGCACCGCCGCGCCGAGCTGCTTGCCCATTTCACCGGCACGGGCAAACAAGCCCTCGTCTTGGTACAGCTGCAAGGTTGCCACCGCCGCAGCGGCCGCCACCGGGTGGCCCGAGTAGGTGTAGCCATGAAAAAACTCGGCCACGTGCTCGGGGCCTTGCATCATGGTGTCGTAAATGGCGTCGCGGGCGATCACGCCGCCCATGGGCACCACCGCGTTGGTCACGCCCTTGGCAAAGTTCAGCATATCTGGCTGAACACCAAAGAAATCGGCGCCAAATGGCACGCCCAGCCGCCCAAAGCCGGTAATCACCTCGTCAAAAATCAACAAAATGCCGTGCTTGTCGCAAATGTCCCGCAGCTTTTGCAAATAGCCTTGCGGCGGCAAATACCAACCCGCGCTGCCCGCCACCGGCTCCACAATAATCGCCGCCACGTTCGATGGGTCGTGCAGCGGCAAGATGCGCTGCTCCAGCTCGGCCAGCGGATCGTCTTGCCACACCGGCAGCTCGTGGTGCAAATAGGCATGGGCTTTGGGATCGTGAATAAAGCGCAGGTGGTCCACCCGTGGCAGCATTTGCGCACCAAACGCCTTGCGGTTGCTGCCAATGCCGCCCACGCTCATGCCGCCAAAGCCAACGCCGTGGTAGCCGCGCTCACGCCCAATAAATACCGTGCGGTGCCCCTCGCCACGCGCGCGGTGATAGGCCAGCGCGAGTTTTAGTGAGGTATCGGCAGCCTCTGAGCCCGAGTTGCAAAACAACACTTTATTCAAATCGCCTGGCGCCAAGGCCGCGATACGGTCCGCTGCAGCAAAGGCCTGATCGTTGCTTACCTGAAACGCCGTGGCGTAATCCAGCGTCTGCAGCTGGCGCGACACCGCGTCGACAATCGGTTGACGCCCATGCCCGGCGCCTACGCACCACAGGCTTGAGATACCGTCGAGCACTTGGCGACCATCATGGGTCGTGAAGTGCATGTCTTTGGCCGCCACAAACACCCGCGGATGTTTGTGAAAGTGGCGGTTCGAAGTAAACGGCAGCCACTGATGATCCATTGAAAAGTCGGTATAGGCCATGCAATTTTCCTCCGCAAAGTGCCTGCAGCGCGTCCATGGTTGAGACGCCACCGTGATGCCGCATTGTGGCACCGCCGAGCGGTTTTGTGCAGACCCCGGGTGCGCGAACACGCGACAATACCGCCCATGACCGTTCATCACCACATCATCACCCTATCGTGTGCCGACCAACTTGGCTTGGTACACGCGGTAACCGGGTTTTTGCTGGCCCGTCAAGGCAACATCGAAGAAGCGGCCCAGTTCAGCGACCCAGGCACCGGATTGTTTTTTATGCGGGTGCGCTTTACCAGCGCTGGCGCAATTGCAACCGGCGTGGCAGGCTTTTGCCCAAACACACGGCATGCGCGCCGCGCTGCACAACGCCAATGCCGCCATGCCCACGGCCATACTGGTGAGCCAACAAGGCCACTGCCTAAACGATTTGTTGTTTCGCTGGCGCAGCAAACTGCTGCCAATTGACGTGCGCGCCATCATCAGCAACCACAACGACTTTGCCGACCTGGCACAAAGTTACGGTGTGCCGTTTCATCATGTGCCGGTATCGGCCGCCACCAAGGCTCAAGCGGAAGCCACGCAGCTGGCGATTTTGCAAGACTGCGGTGCGCAATTGGTGGTGTTGGCGCGGTACATGCAAATTCTCTCGGGTGAGGTTTGCCAGCGGCTGGCTGGGCGAGCGATCAATATTCACCACAGCTTTTTGCCAAGCTTTAAAGGGGCCAAGCCCTACCACCAAGCGTTTGACCGAGGCGTGAAGTTAATTGGCGCGACCGCGCACTACGTTACCCCCGATTTAGACGAAGGCCCCATCATCGAGCAAGACGTGGCGCGCGTAGACCATAGCCATGACGCCGAGGCGCTCACCGCCGTGGGGCGCGACACCGAAAGCCAGGTGCTGGCCCGGGCGGTGAAGTGGCACAGTGAGCATCGGGTGCTGCTGGATGGCCACAAAACCGTGGTGTTTCGCTGAAATACGTAAACTGTGCCCATGAACGCGAGCCTGCCAACCGAAACCGACGCCCAGCGCCAAACCGCGGTGGTGCAAGCCTTGGGCCGACACCTGCCGCCGCACGCGCTGCTGTGGCATGCCGAGGACACCGTGCCCTACGAATGCGACGGACTCACGGCGTATCGGCAACGGCCGCTGGTGGTGGCACTGCCCGAGACCGAGGCGCAAGTGGCCGCGGTGCTCAAAACCTGCCACGCCTTGCAGGTGCCGGTGGTGGCCCGCGGCGCGGGCACTGGGCTGTCGGGCGGGGCCTTGCCGCATGCGCGTGGCGTTACCTTGAGTTTGGCCAAATTCAACCGCGTGCTGCGTGTTGACCCCGACAGCCAAACCGCGGTGGTGCAATGCGGTGTGCGCAATTTGGCTATCTCTGAGGCGGCGGCCCCGCACGGCCTGTATTACGCGCCCGACCCCAGCAGCCAAATCGCCTGCACCATAGGCGGCAACGTGGCCGAAAACTCGGGCGGCGTGCACTGTCTAAAGTACGGGCTTACCTTGCACAACGTGCTGCAGGTGCGAGGCTACACCGTTGAGGGCGAGGCCATTACCCTGGGCAGCCTGGCCCCCGACGCCCCGGGCTACGAGCTGATGAGTTTGGTGGTGGGCAGCGAAGGCATGCTGGCCATTACCACCGAAGTCACGGTGAAATTAATCCCCAAACCCCAGCTGGCGCGCTGCATCATGGCCAGTTTTACCGACGTGCGCCAAGCCGGCGAGGCCGTGGCCGAGGTGATTGCGGCGGGCATTATTCCCGCCGGGCTTGAAATGATGGACAAGCCCATGACGGCAGCGGTGGAAGACTTTGTTCACGCCGGCTACGACCTTGAAGCGGCGGCTATTTTGTTGTGCGAAAGCGATGGCACGCCGGAAGAGGTTGAAGAAGAAATCACCCGCATGACCGAGGTGCTGCGCGCCAGCGGCGCCAGTGCCATCACCGTAAGTCAAAGCGAGGCTGAACGTTTGCGTTTTTGGAGCGGGCGCAAAAATGCCTTTCCCGCCAGCGGCCGCATCAGCCCCGATTACATGTGCATGGACTCCACCATTCCGCGCAAACGCCTGGGTGACATGCTGCAAGCCATTGCCGGCATGGAACAAACCCATGGCCTGCGGTGCGTGAATGTGTTTCACGCCGGTGATGGCAACTTGCATCCGCTCATTTTGTTTGATGCCAACAACCCCGACGAGCTGCATCGCGCCGAGGCTTTTGGTGCCGACATTTTGGAAACCTCTGTCGCCATGGGCGGCACAGTAACCGGCGAACACGGCGTGGGCATTGAAAAAATTGGCAGCATGTGCGCGCAATTCACCACCGAAGAAAACGATCAAATGTTTGCCATTAAAGCCGCCTTTGATCCGCCTGGGCTGCTCAACCCTGGCAAAGTGATTCCCACGCTGCAACGCTGCGCCGAGGCCGGCAAGCTGTTGGTGCGGGGCGGTGCCTTGCCGCACCCTGAACTCGAGCGCTTTTAGCCTTCCATGCAGCCCTTGCAAGGCCTCAGTGTGCTGTTGCTGATGCAGGCCTTGGGCGAGGGATTGGCGCGCCTGTTTGCGCTGCCCCTACCCGGTCCGGTGGTGGGCATGGCGTTGTTGTTGCTCGCGCTGCGCTGGCCATGGGTACAGACACGTGTGGCCGAGGTGGCCATGTTTTTGCTCAGCCATTTGTCGCTGTTGTTCGTGCCGGTCGGCGTGGGTGTGGTGTCGTACATGTCGCTGCTGCAAAACCACGGCTGGCGCATGCTGCTGGTGCTGGTGCTCTCGACTTGGCTCGGGCTGCTTGCCACCGCCCTGACGCTGCGCGCGCTGTTGCCCGCCCACCCCGAGACCAAGTCGCATGAATGATTTCGTGGAGCTTTGGGTTTACCTCTCAAGCACACCGCTGTTTGGTTTAACGGCTACTCTCACCGTTTACGTACTGGCCAGCGCGGTGTATCAAAGCGTTGCGCTGGCGCCTTGGGCCAACCCCGTGTTGTGGTCGGTGTTGGTGCTTAGCGGGTTGTTGCTGGCCACCGATGTGGCCTACCCCACCTACTTCTCGGGTGCGCAATTCATTCACTTTTTGCTTGGCCCTGCTGTGGTGGCCATGGCTTGGCCGCTGTGGACACGCCGCGCGGCGCTGCGTCAGCACGGTTTGGCGTTTGGCGCGGCGGCGTTGGTGGGTGGCGCGGTGGCGGCCGCCAGCGCGGGGCTGTTGGCGCAATGGCTGGAGCTGCCATCCGACGTGGTGCGGTCGTTGATTCCCAAAAGCATGACAGCACCGGTGGCCATGGGTGTGGCTGAGCAAATTGGCGGGGTACCGGCGTTGGCCGCACTGGCCGCGGTGATCACCGGTATGGTGGGCGGCTTGAGCGCCACCTATTGGTTTGCTTGGCTGGGGCTGCGCACCAGTGACCGCGATTGGATGATTCGGGGCTTTGCCATTGGCACCGCTGCGCACGGCATAGGGGCGGCGCGCGCCACCCAACTCAATGCCGATGCTGGTGCCTACGCCGGCCTTGCACTGGGCTTGCAGGTGCTGCTTGGTGCGGTGCTGTTGCCTTGGTTGCTGCGCTGATGCGCTAAAACTTCTGCGCCGCTTCCCAGGCCAAGCCGGCTTCGTCTTTGGCCGACACTTGGGGCGTGATGCCCTTGGGCCATTGAATGTTGATGGTGGGGTCGTCCCAACGAATACAACACTCGGCTTGCGGTGCGTAATAGGTGGTGGTTTTGTACAGCACCTGGGCATGGTCACTCAACGTGACAAAGCCATGCGCAAAACCCGGCGGGATCCAAAGCTGCAAGGCGTTGTCCGCGCTCAAGTGTTGCCCCACCCATTGGCCAAAGGTGGCATGGCTTTGGCGCAGGTCCACCGCCACATCAAAAATTTCGCCCTCCACCACGCGCACCAGCTTGCCTTGGGCGTGCGGCGGCATTTGGTAGTGCAAGCCGCGCAATACCCCGCGCTGCGACCGCGAGTGGTTGTCTTGCACCAAGGGTTGCGCGTGGCCGGTGGCTTGCGCAAAGGTGTCTTGACGAAAACTTTCAAAAAAGAAGCCCCGTGCATCGCGCCACACTTTGGGCGAAAACAACAGCACGTCGGGGATGTTCAGCGGGGTGATGGTCATGGCAAAGGGTATTCTGCCTCCAGCCACGCGTCCACGCCGCGCTGCCACGGCATGGGCTGCACGCCAAAGGTTTGGTGCAGTAGGCTGCAGTCGAGTCGCGAGTTCATGGGGCGCGCGGCGCGCGTGGCGTAGGCGGCGCTGGCAACCGGCTCGGGGCGTTGCACGCGCCATGGCAAATCAGGCGCACGCTGCTGCGCCCCTTGCAATACGTAGGCCGCGTAATCGCACCAAGTGGTCTGCCCAGCAGCCGCGGCGTGATACACACCTTGCACACCGTGCGCCATGGCGTGTGGCAGCGCCGCCAACACCACCTGCGCCAGCCAAGGTGCGTAGGTTGGCGCGCCCCATTGATCGTTCACCACTTGCAACCGGTCACGGCTTTGCGCAAGTTGCACCATGGTGCGGGCGAAATTGGCGTGCGCGGCAGCAAACACCCAACTGGTGCGAAAAATCAAATGCTTGGCACCACTGTTGCCCACCATTTGCTCACCCAACCATTTGCTTTGGCCGTAGGCGTTACAAGGCGCGCAGGCGTCTTGCTCGCGCCACGGCGTGTCACCCCTGCCATCAAATACGTAGTCGGTAGAAAAATGCACCAGCCAAGCGCCCACCTCACGAGCCGCCTCGGCCATGGCCGCTGGCGCCAGCGCGTTGACTTGCTGCGCCAGTTCAGGCTCATCTTCGGCGCGATCCACTTGGGTGTAGGCCGCGGCATTAAAAACCACCTCGGGTCGCCAATCGCGTATGGTTTGGGCCATGCCGTTGCGGTTTAGCAAATCACCGCACGCGGGTGCGCTGTGTCTATGCAACGCCAGCACGGTGGCCGTGCCCTGCAGTTGATGCACCAGGGCTTGGCCCAGTTGCCCATTGGCACCAAACACCAAAGCTCTCACGCGCCGCCGCCGTATTGCGTTTGCATCCAATCGCGGTAGGCGCCGCTGCGTACCCGCGCCACCCAATCGGGGTTGTCTAGGTACCAACGCAGGGTTTTTTCAATACCCGTGGCAAAGGTCTCTTTGGGTTTCCAACCCAGCTCGTTGGCCATGCGTGAGGCGTCAATGGCGTAGCGCCGGTCGTGCCCGGGTCGATCCGCAACATGCGTGATTTGGGTGGTGTACGACTGACCATCGGCGCGCGGCCGGCTTTGATCAAGCAGCGTGCACAGCGTGTGAACAATATCCAGGTTGGCCATTTCATTCCAACCGCCCACGTTGTAATGCTCACCCACGCGGCCTTGCTTAAGCACCACACGAATCGCGTCGCAGTGGTCTCCCACATACAACCAATCGCGTATTTGCTGACCATCGCCGTAGATGGGCAACGGCTTGCCGTCTAGGGCATTGGCAATCACCAGCGGGATCAGTTTTTCCGGAAACTGGTAAGGGCCGTAGTTGTTGCTGCAGTGCGTGGTCAGCACGGGCAAGCCATAGGTGTGATGCCATGCCCGCACCAAATGATCGGCCGCGGCCTTGCTGGCGGCGTAGGGGCTGTTGGGCTCAAACCGATGGCGCTCGGTAAACGGCGCGTCTTGCGGCTGCAACGTACCGTACACCTCGTCGGTGCTGACTTGTAACCAACGAAACTGGGCTTGATCGGTAGGGTCCAACCCACCGTGGTAGGCCCGGGCTTCTTCCAGCAGGGCAAAGGTGGCGCCTATGTTGGTGTCAATGAACGCCTGCGGCCCCAAAATGGAGCGATCCACGTGACTCTCGGCAGCAAAATTAATGATCGCGCAAGGGCGGTGCGCCAGCAGCAGCTCGCGCATGCGCGGGCGGTCACCCATGTCGGCGTGCACCCATACGTGACGCGGGTTATCCAACACCGCGCTTAAATTGTCTAAATTACCGGCGTAGGTGAGTTTGTCCACGTTCACCACAACCGGCGCGTCGGGCTGGGCCAGCCAATCGAGCACAAAGTGGCTGCCAATGAAACCGGCGCCGCCGGTCACCAAGATGCTGTCCGTGGTTTTCATGTGCGCATGCTAGCGCACCGATGGCGCTGCCACGCGCCGCCCAAAAATTGCGGAACCCACACGCACCATGGTGGCGCCGCAGGCGATCGCGTCTTCCAAGTCTTCGCTCATGCCCATGGACAGGGTATCGACCGGCCAGCCGCGCTGCTGCCACTGCGCAAACAATTCGGCGGCACGCGCAAAATTGGCGCGTCGGGCCTGCGCCGTGGGCTGCGGGTCTGGGATACACATCAGGCCACGCAGCTGCAAGCCAGGCAATTGATTGACCGATTCGGCCAAGTCTGTGGCCTGCGCCCATGCCACCCCTGACTTGGTTGGGCCTGCGTCAACGTTGACCTGTATGCACACCTGCAGCGGCGGCTGGGTTGCCGCCCGACCTTGGCTTAAACGCTGGGCAATTTTTAAGCGATCGATGCTTTGCACCCAATCAAAATGCTCGGCCACCAACTTGGCTTTGTTGCTTTGAATCGGGCCAATGCAGTGCCACACCACGTTCGCTTGCAAGGCGCGCAGCGCCTGTATTTTTTCTACACCCTCTTGCACGTAGTTCTCGCCAAGGGCCGCCTGCCCGGCCTGCACCACCGGCCACACCGCTTGCGCATTAAATGTTTTGGAAACCGCCAACAGCGCCACGCTGTGTGGGTCGCGGCCTGCGGCCAAGGCGGCCGCCGCCACCCGAGCGCGCACCGCGTGCCACGCCGCCACCGGATCGAACGCAAAAGGGTTGGGAGAAACGCCCATGGTCGTAAGATACTCCACTTGAGAACCCTTATTTTCAACCAACCTACAAGCGCACCGCCATGGCTTCATTTCAAACCAAAGACTACCCCACCACCGCACCGAAGTCGGTTGCGTTTCTTGGCCTAGGCGTCATGGGTTATCCCATGGCGGCGCATTTGGCGCTGGCTGGTCACCGTGTCACGGTGTACAACCGCACCGCGGCCAAAGCCCACGCTTGGGTGGACGAACTTAAAGGGGCAGGTGTGGCGCCGAGCCAATTGCACCAGGCCGACACCCCGCGGCTGGCGGCCGCACAGGCTGACATGGTGTTTGTATGTGTGGGCAACGACAACGACTTGCGTGGCGTGGTGTTGGGTCAAGACGGGGCGCTGGCAGGCATGGCCGCTGGCAGTTACTTGGTTGACCACACCACCGCCTCGGCCGATGTGGCGCGTGAGCTCGCAGGCTTGGCGCGTGCGCAACAGGTGGGCATGATCGATGCCCCGGTCTCTGGCGGGCAAGCGGGCGCGCAGCGTGGCGCGCTGACGGTGATGTGCGGCGGCAACCAAGCCGACTTCGACGCGGTGCAACCGGTGGCCATGGCGTTTGCACGGGCATTCACGCGCATGGGCGAAAGCGGCGCAGGCCAATTAACCAAAATGGTGAATCAAATTTGTATTGCTGGCCTGGTGCAGGGTTTAAGCGAAGCCATGGCCTTTGGCGAGCGCGCCGGCTTGGACATGGCGCAGGTGCTGGAGGTGATTGGGCAAGGCGCGGCGCAAAGCTGGCAAATGGACAACCGGGGCCAAACCATGGTGGCCGACACCTTTGATTTTGGTTTTGCCGTGGACTGGATGCGTAAAGACTTGAGCTTGGTTATGGACGAGGCCAGACGCAACGGCGCCCAGGTGCCCGTAACCGCCTTGGTTGACCAGTTTTACGCGGACGTGCAGGCCATGGGCGGCGGGCGCTGGGACACCTCAAGCCTGGTGCGCCGCCTGCGGCGCTAGGCCTTACTTGGGCACGGGCTCAGCGGGTTTTGGCTGAGCCGGTGGCGTGAGCTGGCGCAGCTGCTCTTCTGAGATCAACTCAAACACTTGCACCACCCGTTGCACGCCCGAGAACGAGCGCACCGCCTCGGTTGCCAGGTCGGCCTCGCGCTTGGTCACAATGCCCATAAGGTACACCGAGCCGCGCTCAGACGTGATCGAAATGGCATTGGGGTCGAGTCCGCGCGTGGTGAGCAATCGCGCGCGCACCCCAGTGCTTAACAACACATCGCTTGAGCGTTGCATCATGGATGAAGGCCCGGCAATGGCCAAATCGTTGTGAATCAGTGCGATGTTTTCGATTTGGCGCACAATTTTTTCGGCGTTTTCTTTGTCTTTTTGCGTGGGCACCTCGCCGGTTAGCAACACCCGGCGATTGAAACTGCTCACGTTGACGTTGACTTTTTCACCCAAGGTTTTTTGAATCGAGCCACCTGCCTTGAGTTCAATGCGTTTATCCTCAAGTTGTGCCCCCGCCGTGCGCCGATCCGACGCCACAAAGGCCGTTGTGGCCGCAGCCCCGCCCACCACCAGCGGCGCGCATGCGCTTAGCCACGGGCCCGCCAACAGCGCCGCCAACAAGGCCACCAGGGTTGTGTGTTTAGTCGTCACGCGGTCTCTCCCTCGGCTGAGTCATTGCCTAAAAGTTGTAAGTCTAGCCCATCGGCCAACCCCTGCAGCGCCATAAGCAAAAGCAGGTGTGCCTGCCCGCTGCGGGTTGCCGGCAGCGCCACGCACCAGTCGGTATCCAACAAGGTCTGCTGCAAGCGGGGCGCCGGGCCAGCCAACAGCACCGCCAGTTGCAACTCCTGTTGTCGGGCCACTTCCACCGCCTGCGCCAGCATCGCATCGTCCACGCCTGTGCCCAGCAACAAAATCATGTCTTCGCTGCCCAGCAAGGTGCGTAAGGTTGCGGCCAAACGCGGGCCATCGCCACCCGGTGGCGGCAGGGTTTGCACCGCCAGTCCGGGCCTGTCGCGCTCAAAGCCATGGCGCAAAATATCGGCGCCGTACATGGCCAGCGCCGCCGCAGGGCCATCGCCCAAACACCAAAGCCGCCCGCCGGTGGTGATCACCGAGGTTGCCATTTGCACCAATTCGGGCAAGCGCTGCGCCACGGTGGGCGCGTGTTGATAAAGCCAATCGGCGTGGTCCACCACCCGTTGTTGCACACGTTGAGTCAGCATGCCTGAATGATAGGGTGATTCAGGGTGTGCGTGCAGCCACCCGGCGGCGCGGGTTATGCCGCATCAAACGCCGCGCGCAACCACTGGGGGGCGGGGTGTTGATCCTGGCGCCAATCGCCGTCAAAGGTCACCACATCAAAGCGACACGGCGGCGGCTCGCGCAGCCGGGCAAGGTAAAAACGGGCAGCCCAAATCAAGCGCGCCTGTTTGCGCCGATCAACCGAGGCCGCCGCCCCGCCATGGTGCATGCGGCCACGGCGGCGCACCTCAACAAACACCACCGTGCCGTCGGGCTCAAGCATAATCAAGTCGATCTCGCCACCGCCCCGACCCGGCGTTTTAAAGTTTCGCTGCAACAGCTTTAAGCCTGCGCGCTGTAACCAGGCCAACGCCACGTCTTCAGCTTGTTGCCCACGGCTTGTGGCCGTCTCCACCTTGCTCGGTGTTTTCGTCATGTCCCAACCCCCTGATCTTTTTTTGGCTATCGCGCCGCTTACGGCAGCCCAAGATTATCCAGCGCCGGCGCTGTACATGGTGGCCACACCCATAGGCAATTTGGCCGACATCACGCTGCGCGCGCTGCACGTGCTGCAACAAGCCGACACCGTGTTTTGCGAAGACACCCGTCAGGGCGCGGCGCTGCTGCGCGCCTACGGTTTGCACAAGCCCACGCTGGCGCTGCATCAGCACAATGAACATCAGGCCACAACGCAGGTGTTGGCGCGCCTTGAAGCGGGGCAGCGGGTGGCCTATGTCAGCGACGCCGGCACCCCCGGCATCAGCGACCCCGGTGCCCGCCTGTGCGCCACGGTGCAAGACGCGGGCTGGCGCGTGCTGCCCCTGCCCGGGGCCAGCAGCGTAACGGCGTTACTTGGCGCGTGTGGCGCCTTGGCCAACGATGGGCGGTTTGTCTTTGTTGGGTTTTTGCCCGCCAAAGGGGCGGCGCGTCAGCACACCATTGATGCACTGATGCAAGAACCCCGCGCCTGCGTGCTGCTTGAAGCGCCGCACCGCATGACTGCCTTGGCGCAAGCCTTGGTGCCACTGGGTCAACGCCGGGTTAGCGTAGGACGCGAGCTCACCAAACGTTTTGAAACCATCGCCACCCTTACCTGCGCCGAGCTGCCGCAGTGGCTTACGCTTGGCCAAGCCAGCCGGGGCGAATGGGTGCTGGCCTTGCACGGTCAAAGCGCCAACGACACGGACGATGCCCCGGCCCTTAACGACCACGCCCTGCGTTTGATTGACGCGCTCAACCCTTTGCTTGGCCCCAGCGATGTCGCACGCGTGGTGGCGCAGACCCACGGCGTGACCCGCCGCACCGCCTACGACGCGGCCTGCCTAAGACGCAAGAACAACTAAGGCGGCAACGGCAGCGTGCGCCACTCGCCTTCGCGGCGGCTGTAACGCTGTTGCGCGGGTAACTGTTCAAGCTGCAGCTGGGCGCGGCGCGAACCATACACCTGGGCGCGCAGCCACAACAACTCGGCGCCAAGTTCGTCATCGTTGGCCACGCGTCGCCACCACACCCGCCGGTCCCCATCCCACCGATAGCCGCGCGCCTTAAGCAAGTCTTTGCTTTCAAACGGCGAGCCGGTGGCGTAAAGCTTGTACGTTATCGCGTGCGCGGCCTGCGCCAGTTGCTGCCAACCGGTTTGGCCATCGGCTAACGGTTGCGACAGCACATGGATCAGCGCGTGTACATCGGTGTCGGCACGGTGCGCGTCGTAAAACATTCCAGCGGCAGCGGCCAGCGCCTCAAGCTTAAGGCTGCCCGCCGCAGCACCCCAATCCACGTCTTGCCACGAACAAACCCAAGCCGCCTGGGCAAACCACTCGCCCATGCCATCCACAAACGGGCGATCAAACGCGGCGTTGTGGGCCACCACCCAGTCCACCCCTTGCATCATCTGCGCCACGCGTGCATGGTTAAGCTGTTGGCCTTGCACCATGTCGTTGGTAATGCCTGTGAGCGCCGTAACCTCAGGCGCAATCGGGTGCTGCGGTTGCTGCAAGCCGCTGTAAAACGCCACCTCACCCACCGGCTGGCCGGTAGCCGGGTTGATGCTAAGCACCGCCAGCGCCAATTGAATCACCTCGGCCTGCTGCGGGTCCAGGCCGGTGGTTTCGGTATCCAACACCGCCACGCGCCACGCGTTAGCAGCCACCGCACCGCCAAAATTCAAGGTTTCGGGCACCCGCCGCAGCACGCGGTAGTCGGGGTGCTGTGCCAATTGATCCGCCATGGCGGCGGCCGCGGCATCGGTGAGATGTGTCATTCGTTGTTCGTTGGTGGCGCGGCTGGCGGGGATCGAACCCACGACCCTCGGCTTCGGAGGCCGATACTCTATCCACTGAGCTACAGCCGCGTGCCCCCGCGTGGGGGATACAAAACAAGACCGCAGTGTACCAGTGGGCAGTTGGGCATGGGGCGCCGGTCGATATAATCACTGGCTTCTATTTGAATCTTTTTGGCAGTTTGCCTCCTCCAGCCCCATGAGCGACAACCACCATACCGGCCCCATCAAAACCCCCGCCCAGCTTTTTTGGGTATCGGTGGCGTCTTTTGTTATTCCAGTTTTTGTCATTATTGGATTGGTCACCTACGTCACGGCCAAGCCCAAGCCGGGGGCTGGCGCCACCAACGTTGAGGCGGCCACCTTGGCGCGTATTGCGCCGTTGGGCACGGTGCAGGTGCGCGACGCCAATCGGCCACTCACTGAAGGCTCGGTGGTATACGCCAACCAGTGTGCCGCGTGCCACACCGCCGGCGTGGCGGGCGCGCCCAAACTGGGCGACCGCGCAGCCTGGGCGCCGCGTTTGGCGCTGGGCTACGACACCCTGCTCACCTCAGCCCTAAAGGGCAAAGGGGCCATGGCGGCGCAAGCGGGCGGCGAGTACAACGACCTTGAAATCGGTCGTGCCGTGGTGCATATGACCAACGCCGCAGGCGCCAATTTCCCGGTGCCCCAAAAGCCCGCCCAGTAACGCCCCCAGCGGTTAGCCTGTTGCGGTTGGGTTTCTAAGGCGCTGCTGGGTTGTTGCTGCCTTGGCCGGCTGCGTGTTCGGCCCACGGGCTTTTTTTGTAGCCAAAGCGTTGCGGCCAATCCGTATCGGGCAAGGTTTCAACCGTCCAGCGGCCTGCATCGATGTGCTGCGCCACATGCCACATGTCAGCGGTGTGCACCAGCGCCGCGCCTTGGGTGGTTTGTAAGATCACCTGACCCGAGTTGTCCAGCCAAACCCGCTGCACCGCCAGCGGCGCACCGGTATGGCTGCGTACCTCGGTGGTTTGAGCCCCCACCCGCGCCACCCAGGGCGTGGCCTCGAGTTCAACGTACACCCGCTGTGGGCCGTTTTGAAAATACC
>RFXW01000021.1 GCA_009921245.1 Candidatus Fonsibacter lacus
AGTTTTTGGTAACGATGACATTAAAGCGCATGGGTCGTCTTGCCATGCCCTCGGCCACGCCGATTACCGCGCCTGGCCCCAGCCGGTAGGCGGTTTCGCCCGAAACATACATGGCCGCGCCATCAATTAAAAAGTAGCCGGTGGAGACGTCGTCGCCTTCAGAAAAAATTTTTTGACCTTCGGTTAAATTCACCGCGCTGAATACGCGGCACGACCAAAGCGTGTAGTACAAGCGCTCTTCTGCGGTGAGTTGGCCCGACTCAAAAATTTCAAGGCTTTCTTTTGAATGTGGCTCAACCATGCCCAGCGCATTGAGCTTTTCAATATCAACCGCAAATTGCCCCTTGACCGTAGGCATCATTCTCTCCACCCGCTCGTTGGAAACCCACTATAAGTGACGGCCTGCCACCTGTTGCGCCCGGCAGCAGGGTGAATGGCCGCGCTGGGGCTTGGTTGGGCGTGGCTACGTGGCATGACGTTGAACGAAATCCAAGATGCGCTGCGCCACCTCGGTGGGCGCCTCTCGCGGCGGGAAGTGTCCGATACCGGGGAGCACATGGCGTTCGTAGGGCCCGGTAAAAAACGATTCTTTGCCCTCCGAGCTGCTGGGTAGGCTGGCGCCGTCCAACTCGCCATGCAGCATCAGGGTAGGCACGTTGACTTTGGGCGGTGGGTCGAGTGCCTCGGCGTCTTGCGCGTGCTGCGCGTAGCCCGCTGCATGACCCCAACGATGCTGGTAGCTGTGCAAGGTGATGTCGGCCCAATCGGGGTTGTCAAACGCCAGCGCGGTTTGTGCAAACTCTTCGGGCGTGTACCAACCGGCAGGGGCCCAGGTATCCCACATGTGTTGGGCAAAGGCTTTGGGGTTGGCGCGCACCGTTTGCTGTCCTTTGGCGGTGGCCATAAACCAGTGGTACCAATAGCGCTGCACCTGATCCATGCCAAGCGCTTGGTTGGGTAAATTGGTGGCGTAGCCCACCGAGATCAGCACCAGCGCGCGCGCCATGGCAGGCGCCAGTCCCACGGCGTTGCCTGCGGCGCGTGCGCCCCAGTCGTGCCCTACCAAGATGGGCTGTTCAAGCGACAACGCCGCCACCAAAGACACCACATCGCGACCCAGCGCAGCCAACTCACCGCTGCGCGGTGCGGATGCATCAAGAAAAGATGTTTGCCCAAAGCCACGCAGCGCCGGCGCCACCACATAAAAACCCTGCGCAGCCAGTAATGGCCCAACTTGCCGCCAGCAGCGCGGGCTGTCGGGCCAGCCGTGCAGCAAAACCATGGCGGGGTGGGTGGTGTTGCCCCAAGTGTCGTAATGCACCCGCAACGCATCGGTGTTAACAAAGGCCATGGCTGTATCTTTTGGTTAGGCTGGGTGTGACGCAACCCTGCCTAGGTGAATACCCTAGGTGGTTAGGGTTGCCGAACGGTTGGATGTTAACTGTCACTTAGGTGGCTTAGGTTAGGGTATCACCCGTAGCCGTGGGTGGCTTGACCGGTACACTCGTTGCGACGCTGGCCAAGCAATGACTGGGCGCGTTCAAATACATCCACAGGAGATTTTATGAAAATGAGACGAGCGTTAATTGCGTCAGCCGTGGCCAGTGCCGCGGTTGGGATGCTCCCGGCGCAGGCTTTGGCAGACAACCATGGCGGCGAGGTCAAGATTGGTATCGTGACCTTCTTGTCGGGCGCGGCGGCGTCACCGTTTGGTGTGCCGGCTCGCAACGCGGCTGAGCTGTTGATTCAATCCTTTAACGCTGGCCAAGCGCCTGCGCCATACGCCACCAAGGGCTTTGGCGGCATGAAAATCACGCCGGTGATCATTGACGAGGCAGGCAGTGGCACCAACACCGTTACGGAGTACCGCAACCTGGTGCAACGTGAAAAGGTTGATTTGGTGGTGGGCTACGTTTCCAGCGGTAACTGCTTGGCGGTGGCGCCTGTGGCCGATGAGCTTAAAACCGTGACCTACCTGTTTGACTGCGGCACGCCACGGATTTTTGAAGAAACCCCCAAGCAATACGTGTTTCGCTCAACCAACCACGCCGCCGCTGACAACGTGGGTGCGGCGTTGTACCTGAAGCAGCTTGGCCTTAAGGTTAAGAGCTTCTCGGCGATCAACCAAAACTACGCATGGGGTCAAGATTCATGGGCCGACTTTGAGCGCTCCATGAAGGTGTACTACCCCAAGGCTGAAGTTGGCACGTCGCAGATGCCCAAGTTGTTCGCTGGACAATACAGCGCAGAAATTTCTGCCTTGTTGCGTTCAAAGGCTGACGTGGTGCACAGCAGCTTGTGGGGCGGTGACCTCGAAGCGTTTATTTTGCAGGCCGTACCGCGCGGTTTGTTTAAGCGCAGCACCGTGGTGCTAACCGCCGGTGAGCCCGCCATGTTCCGTATGGCTGACAAAATCCCTGATGGCACCATCATTGGTGCGCGCGGGCCCTTTGGCCAGCTGGCGCCGGATAACGAGCTGAACCGCTGGTTCCGTCAGGCTTACACCGACCGCTACAACACCCCGCCAACCTATCCGTCGTACCACATGGCAAACGGCATCATGGCAGCCAAGGCCGCCTACGAGCGTGCCATGAAAGCCAACGGCGGCAAAAAGCCCACCTCGGATCAATTGGCAGCCGCCACCCGTGGTATGACCTTTGAAGGGCCTGGCGGTAGCGCCAAGTTTGCGCTCTCTGGTGGTCAGCAGGCAGTGGGTGACTACGCTTATGGTCAGTTCAAGCGTGTCAATGGACAGCCCACCATTGTGAACATCAAGCGCTTTACGGTTGACCAAGTCATGCCACCCGACGGCGTGAAGACAGCCGACTGGATCAACTCGGGCTTTAAGGCCAAGTAAACGCGTTGACCCGACCCCCGTGGGGCAGGATGCTGCCCTCGGGGGTTTTTATTGCCTGGAGTGGTAATGGAAGATTTGATGTTCATATTGATGGACGGTATTAACTTTGCCGCATGGCTGTTTTTGGCCGCGGTGGGGTTGACCCTCATCTATGGTGTGATGAAAATTCTTAATGTGGCACATGGCAGCTTTTACGCCATGGGCGCTTACGTCGCCGCCTCAACTTTGGGGTTTTGGTTCGACAACAGCATGCCACCTTATTTGTCTTACGTGGCGTTGCTGGTGGCGGCGTTTGTGGCGGGTTTTATTGTGGGGCCCATCATTGAGCGGGTGTTACTTAAGCCGCAGTACGACCGCGATGAACATCTGATTTTGTTGATCACCTACGGCTTGTTTTTGATTCTTGAAGACATATTGAAGTTGATTTGGGGTGTGGACCCGTACTTTGTGTCGCAGCCCTACGAATTGGTTGGCAGCTTTGTGCTGGGCGACATGATTTACCCCAGTTATTACTTGCTCATGGCAGGCTTGGCCTTGGCCGTTGGTTTGGGCTTGATGCTGTTACTCAACCGCACGCACTTTGGCCGTATGTTGGTGAGTGTGATTCATGATCGCGAGATCAGCTCGGCCATGGGCATTAACGTGGGGCGAATGTTTGCCATTACGTTTGGCCTGGGTGTGTCACTTGCGGCCTTGGCTGGTGCCTTTACCGCCCCCACGGTGTCGGTGACGCCAGGTATGGGCGTGGAGGTGATTGTGTTGTCGTTTGCGGTGGTGGTAACCGGCGGGCTGGGCAGTTTGCGGCGTGGCCTTGGCCGCCGTGCTGATGGGCATTGTTCGCGCCATTTGCGTGTTTTACGCGCCTGAACTGGAACTGTTTGTGATTTACAGCATCATGGCATTGGTACTGACGTTTCGCCCGCGTGGGTTGTTTAGCATCGCGGAGGCACGCAAGATATGAGCTCGCTACCCATTGGCTATCGATTTGGTTTGGTGCTGCTGGCGCTGCTTGCCGGCTCGCCTTGGTTGCCGCCGTGGCTGCTGTTTATGCTTACCATTGCCGCGGCCAACGGCTTGGTGGTGCTGGGCTGCATGCTTTTTTACCGCGCTGGCTTGGTGTCGTTTGGGCAGGCGTTGTACTTCTGCACCGGGGCTTACACCACCGGTTTGGTTACCAACCTGCTGGGTGTCACCGACGTGCTGTTGCTGTTGGGCCTTAGCGGATTGGCCGGCGGTTTGTTGGCCTACTTGGTGGGCTTTTTGTTGGCGCGTTACCGGGGCATCTTTTTTGGTTTGCTCTCCATGGCGTTTTCCATGATTTTGTATGGTGTGCTCACCAAAACCGAGTCATTGGGTTCGACCGACGGTTTCAATGTGCCGGCGTTTACCTTGCTAGGCTTTGAGCCGGATCAGCCGCAGGTACGCTTTACGCTGCTGGCCGTGGCGGTGGCCGTGGTTTGGTTGGTGTCGTTGATAACCGATCGATTCTTGCGCAGCCCCTACGGCCCGTTGCTGGTGGCGATTCACGACAACGAAATTCGCACCGAGTACATGGGAGCCTCGGCCAAAAACGCCGTGCACCTGGTGTATGTAGCCGCGGGTATTTTGGCCGGTATGGGCGGGTGCATTGGCGCCACGGCTGTGGGACACATAGACCCCACCATGGCGTACTGGACCACCTCGGGTGAGTTTGTGTTTATTACCATCATGGCCGGCGTGGGCTCGGTGGTGGCGCCGTTTTTGGGCGCGCTGGTGTTTGGCATCATTTACACCATTGCTTTTTCCGAGTCACCCAACACCTGGCAGATGGTGCTGGGGGCGTCGTTGATTGCGGTGATTTTGCTGTTGCCTAACGGATTGTGGTCGTTACTGGCCAAGCGCAAAGGAGCCCAAGCATGAGTCAGACGGTGTTGCATGCCAAGGGGCTGGAAAAGCGCTTTGGCGCGGTGGTGGCTGCCACCGAAATCAACGTAGAAGTGCCCGAGGGCGCCTGCTTGGGGCTGATTGGCACCAACGGCGCGGGCAAAACCACTTTTGTCAACATGATCACCGGCTACCTAAAGCCCGATGAAGGGCGCATTACCTTTGGGTCGGTGGATATCACGGGTAAAGCGCCGCGCGAGATTACACGCTTGGGTGTGTGCCGGTCGTTTCAAATTCCGCAGCTGTACAACAGCATGACGGCACTGGAAAACCTTGAGGCCGCGTTTGGCATTGTGCTGCTTAACTCCGCCAGCGGTGGTTGGTTTGTTAGCCCGCGCACGCCGGTGCCGGGCTATGGTGCGCCGATTCGGGAATTGGCCGAGCAGGCGCTGGAGCGATTTGAGCTAACCGCGTATCGAGACAAGGTAACCCGCGTGCTGCCGGGTGGCGTGCGCAAGGTACTGGATATTGCCATGGCCATGGCGGTGCAGCCCAAAATTTTGTTGCTCGACGAGCCCACCAGTGGGGTGTCGGCAGAAGAAAAGTTTGGCATCATGGACATGGTGATGGGCGTGGTGCGCGAGGCCGGCACCACGGTGCTGTTTGTGGAGCACGACATGGAGGTTGTGGCGCGCCATGCCGACCGGGTTTTGGCGTTCTACGACGGCCGCATCATTGCCGACGGCAAGCCAGATGAAGCGCTGAATCACGAACAAGTGCTCAAGCACATCGTGGGCCACACGCAACACGCCACAACAGGACAATAACCATGCTGCGTATTAGCAATCTTGACGTCTCTATTCAAAGCATTGATATTTTGCGCGGCGTGGATATGTCGCTTGAAAAAGGTCAAATGGCCGGTTTGGTGGGGCGCAACGGCGCGGGCAAAACCACGTTTATTAAAAGCATTATGGGTTTGCTTAAGCCCAGTGCAGGCACGCTGGAATTTGATGGGCGTGATTTAAAAACCGTACCCGTGCACGAGCGCAATCAACTGGGCATTGGTTACATGCCCGAAGACCGACGTTTGATTCCTAACCTCACGGTAGAAGAAAACGTGTTGCTGCCCATGTGGGCCAGCCGCGCGCCCGACAGTGCCGAGCGCTTGCAGTACGTGTATCGCATCATTCCTGAGCTGGTGGGCTTTGCGCAGCGGCGTGGATCGCAGTTGTCTGGCGGTCAGCAAAAGCTGGTGGCGCTGGGCCGTGCGCTCATGACAGGGCGGCAGTTGCTGTTGCTGGACGAGCCTTTTGAGGGGGTGGCGCCGGCGTTGGCGCAGCGTTTGGCTGAGGTGATCAGTGGCCTCAAGTCTGAGGGTATGGCGGTGATCTTCTCGGAATCTGACCTGCAATATTCACAAAGCCTGGTGCAAAAAATCTTTGTTATGGATCGCGGCACGCTAACCGAAACCTCGGCCACCGCCGCGGCTTAAGCCGCTTACCTTAGCCAACCCACATCGGCGCTGGCGCCGAGCTCGGCGTAGCCGCGTTGGGTGTGGGCTTGGCGCAAACCCTGGGCCACTGGCACCGGCAGCGCCGCCCAATCGCCGTGGCTATGCTGCACGCGGTGCGCAAACACGCCACGGGCGGCGAACTGGGGGTGTTGCCGTGCTTGTTCGGCGCTAAGCACCTGAACCACGCAGGTATCAGCCGTACCCAAACACGCCAGCCAATGCTCGGCGGGCTGCGTGGCCAGATGTTGGGCAACCGCTTGTTGTACCTCGGCTGGGTTGGCATTGGGCGCACGCCATGCCTGCGGTAAGTTAATAAGCTGGCAAAACGTTTGCCAAAATTTTTCTTCTAACGGCGCCACCGCCACATGCTGGCCGTCGGCGCAGGCATACACCTGATAGCGCGGGCTGCCCCCCGCCGTAATACCTTGCCCCGGTGCGGGCGCGGCGCCGGTGGCCTCGAGCCCGGCCAAGGCAGCGTATTGAAAAGGCCAAAGGTTTTCGGCCATGGCGATATCAAGGAAGCAGCCCTGCCCGGTGCGCTCACGCTGCAGCAGCGCCAAGGCAATGTTGGCAAACGCCGGGTAGGCACCACCGGCAATATCGGCCACCAATGCCGGGGGCAGGGCGGGTTGCGCGGTGTTGCTGAGCAGGCCGGCGTCGGCAGCGTAATTGAGATCGTGCGCGGCGGTTTGCGCGCGTGGGCCGTTTTGTCCGTAGCCCGTAATGGAGCAGTAAATTAAGCGCGGGTGGCGGGCTTGCAAGGTGGCGTGGTCTAGGCCCAAGCGCTGCATAACCCCAGGGCGAAATTGTTCCACCAACACATCGGCGGTGGCCAGCAGCGGGTCAAGCTGGGCGCGCTGCTTGGGGTCTTTTAAATCCAGCACCAAACTGCGTTTGCCGCGGTTAAGCAGCACAAAATGCGCGCTGTCGGGGCCTACCACCGGGTGGTAGCGTCGCATGTCTTCGCCGCCGGGCTTTTCAACCTTAATGACATCGGCACCGGCCTCAGCCAGCAGCAAGGTGCACATAGGCCCTGGCAGCAGGGTGCTGAAATCCAGCACCCGAACACCTTGCAGCGCCCCGCCTGCCGATTGCACAGCCGCCATTTAGGCAGCCAAACGCTGCGGCAGCAAACCCGCTTGTTGCATGGCTTGGCGAATACGCTGGCGCTCGGCCTCTTCGATTTTGACCAGCGGTGGACGCACCACCGCGCGCGGCAGCCGCCCTTGCATGACCAAGGCTTCTTTCATGCGGTTGTGCATGTCAACCCAAGGAGCGGCGTAAAACACATCGGCCGTGGCGGTGATGCGTTGGTGCAGCGCCTGCGCCTGCTCGGTGTTGTTGGCTTGCACGGCGGCAAACAGCTCGGCCTGCATGGCGGCAATAACCGAGCCGCTGCCCGAGAGCAAACCGTGGCAGCCCATGGCGAGCGATGGGTAAAGCCAGGCACTGTGGGTGGTTAACACGTGCACCGGCTGGGCTCGCTGCTGAAGGCGGGTGATTTGCTGCTGGTGCGTTTGGGGGTTGGAGATCCAGTCTTTAATGGCGCGCACCTGCGGCACGGCGTCGCACAGGGCTTGCAGCGTCTCCCACGGGTAGCTTTGCGGCGACGCGGTGCTGTATTGAAAGCAAATCATGGGCAAACCGCTGGCGTCGGCGATGCGCCGGTAATGGTCAATCACCATGGCCGGGCGGTGCCCCATGGTGAAAGGCCCGGGCGGAAACACCAGCAGCGCGTTGGCGCCGCCTTCGGTGGCCATGCGCGCCAGCCGGGCCGCCTCAAGGCTGCCCTCGGCGTACACGCCGTTAACCAGTGGCAGGTCGGTGTGGGCGCGGGCAATGGCCAAAACCTCGCGCTGCTCCTCAAAGGTGCAAGACCCAACCTCGGTGGAGTGCGCGTTAATGGTGAGCGCGCTGATGCCCGGGGTGGCGGCCACGTCTTCAACGTGGTGGGCAAAGGCTTGTTTATCAATCGAAAAGTCGTCGTGAAACGGCAGCACGATGGCCGGAATCACACCCTGCGGGACAAAGGCGGTTGGGTTCACGGGCTTGTCCTTAAGTTGTAAAACCTCATTATTTTGAGCTTAAACCAGCGCGTCAAGCGCGTTGCCGACGCATGGGCGACCCTGGGCGATAATGCCGCGCATGAGTGGCAATACCTTTGGGCACTTGTTTGCCGTGACCAATTTTGGCGAGTCGCACGGCCCGGCGGTGGGGTGTGTGATTGACGGCTGCCCGCCCGGCATGGCGTTAACCGAAGCCGATATTCAGCCCGACTTGGATCGGCGGCGGCCGGGCACCTCGTCTTTTGTGACGCAACGCCAAGAGGCCGACCAAGTTGAAATTTTGAGCGGCGTGTACCAAGGCCAAACCACCGGCACACCCATTGCCTTACTGATTCGCAACACCGACCAGCGCAGCAAAGACTACGCCGACATCACGCAGCGCTTTCGGCCCGGGCACGCCGACTTTACCTACCACCACAAATACGGGCTGCGCGACCCGCGCGGCGGCGGTCGATCATCGGCGCGTTTAACCGCACCCATGGTGGCCGCAGGCGCGGTGGCCAAAAAGTGGCTGCAGCAACGGCACGGGGTGCAGGTGCGCGGCTGCATGACCCAGGTGGGCGAAATAAACATAGACTTTGAAGACTGGGCACACGTGCCCAACAACCCGTTTTTTGCGCCGGTGGCCGACGTATCGGCACTGGAAAACTATTTGGCGGCGCTGCGCAAGCAAGGCGATTCGTGCGGTGCCGCGCTGCGGGTGACCGCCCAAGGCGTGCCGGTGGGTTGGGGCCAACCCCTTTTTGACAAGCTGGATGCGCAAATTGCCTACGCCATGATGGGCATAAACGCGGTGAAAGGGGTAGAAATTGGGGCCGGCTTTGCCAGCGTGGCGCAGCGTGGCAGCGCACACGGCGATGCCATGGGCCCCAACGGCTTTGACACCAACCACGCCGGCGGCATGCTGGGGGGCATTAGCTCGGGGCAAACCATAGACGTGCGGGTGGCGGTTAAGCCCACCAGCTCAATACTGGTGCCGCGCAACAGCCTAGACACCGCTGGTCAGCCGGTGGAGGTGATTACCAAGGGGCGCCACGACCCGTGCGTGGGCTTGCGCGCCACACCCATACTAGAGGCCATGTTGGCGCTGGTGCTGATGGACGCGGCGCTGGCGCACCGGGCCCAGTGCGCCGATGTTGAGGTGAAGCCGTCGTTTTAACGGCTTAGGACTGGCTACTGCCCCGCACCCCAAGCGCTAACGGCTTTGGTTTCAAGGTACTCTTCCAGCCCCCACACGCCGCTTTCGCGCCCGTTGCCGGATTGTTTGTAGCCGCCAAAGGGTGAGCCCGAGCCCAGCGATTCGCCGTTAACTTCTACCATGCCGCTGCGCAATTGGCGCGCCACGCGTTGCGCTTTGCTGGTGTCTTGCGTTTGCACGTAGTTGGTTAAGCCGTAGGGGGTGTCGTTGGCCATGGCAACGGCTTGCGCTTCGTTGTCAAAGGCGGCCATCACAAGCACTGGGCCAAAAACTTCCTCACGCCATAGGGTCATGTCGGGGGTGACGTCGGCAAATACCGTGGGTTGAACAAACCACCCCTGGCTCATGCCAGGCGCACGGCCGGGGCCGCCCGCTACCAAGCGCGCGCCTTCGTCGATGCCCTTTTGTATAAGTGCCTGAATTTTGTTGAATTGGGCTTGCGAGACCACCGGCCCGATGTGGCGGCCATCGTCGGCGGCCAGGCCTACCGCGGTTTGTTGTGCCACTTTGGCGGCGGTGGCCACCGCGGCGTCGTAGGCGCTGCGCTCAACCAACATGCGGGTGGGCGCGTTGCACGATTGCCCTGAGTTGTTAAAGCAATGGCGCACGCCACGGGTGACGGCTTTTTCGTCGGCGTCGGCAAACACCAGGTTGGCGCCTTTGCCACCCAGCTCCAGGGCCACGCGTTTGACGCTTGGCGCCGCCGCAATTGAAATGGCGGTGCCGGCACGGGTGGAGCCGGTAAAGCTCACCATGTCAACGTCGGGGTGCTGGGTTAGCGCCGCACCCACCCCGGCGCCGTCGCCGTTGACCAAGTTAAACACGCCAGCTGGCAGACCGGCGGCGTGCGCGTATTCGGCCAACAACAGCGCAGACATGGGCGACAGCTCGGAGGGCTTAAGTATCACCGTGCAGCCCACGGCCAACGCTGGCGCCACCTTGAGCATGACTTGGTTCATGGGCCAGTTCCACGGCGTGATCAGGGCGCACACGCCAATCGGCTCGCGCAGAATCATGGTGCTTGGGGCGTGCGCGCCCAAGGGGTGCTCAAAGGCAAACGATTTGGCCGCCCGAATGGCGTTTTTTAAGTGTCCGGCACCCGCCGCCACTTGCGCGGCGCGCGCCAGCGCAATGGGCGCACCCATTTCTTGGCTGATGGCTTGCGCCATGTCTTCGGCGCGCTCAAGGTAGATGGCCAAGAGTTTGTCTAAGTACCCCAAGCGCTCGGCCACAGGCATGGTTGACCAGGCCCCAAACGCAGCTTTGGCGGCGCTTACGGCGGCGTTAACGTCGGCCTGACTGCCTAAAGAAATGGTTGCCACCGTGGCTTCGGTGGATGGGTTGGTTACGGCAAAGTCGTGCGCTTGGGCCGGGTTAACCCATTGGCCGTTAATAAAAAATTGTTTGGTGTTCATTGAATTTCTCCCTCGGAAAGTGGAATACAGCTACAAAACAAATGGCGATCGCCGTGTACATTGTCCACCCGACCAACCGAGGGCCATATTTTGTGTTGGTACAGGCCAGGTACGGCAAAGGCTGCGGTTTCGCGGCTGTAGGGGTGCAACCATTCTTGTGCCGTGACTTGTGCTGCGGTATGCGGCGCGTGTTTGAGCGGGTTGTTGTCTTGTGGCCAGTCGCCGCGCTCAATGGCTTGAATTTCGTTGGCAATCGATTGCATGGCTTGTATGAATCGCTCGATTTCTACCAGCGGCTCGCTTTCGGTGGGCTCAACCATGAGTGTGTTGGCCACCGGAAAAGACAGGGTAGGGGCGTGAAAGCCATAGTCCATGAGGCGTTTGGCTACGTCTTCGGCGGTTATGCCGCAGCGGGCTTTGAGGTCGCGGCAATCCAGTATGCATTCGTGCGCCACCCAGCCGTTGGCGCCGGTGTAAAGGGTAGGAAAGTAGGGCTTGAGTTTGGCGCTGATGTAATTGGCCGACAAAATCGCGCACTCGGTGGCTTGTTGCAAGCCAGCGCTGCCCATCATGCGGCAGTACATCCACGAAATAGGCAATACCGCGGCGTTGCCCAAAGGCGCCGCTGAGACCGCGCCCACACCACCGTCCACGCCACCGGTGCGGTGGGCGGGCAAGTAGGGCACCAAGTCTTCTACCACGCACACCGGCCCCACACCAGGGCCGCCGCCGCCGTGCGGAATACAAAATGTTTTGTGCAGGTTAAGGTGGCTGACGTCGCCACCAAAGTGTCCAGGCGCGGCCAGGCCAACCAGTGCGTTAAGGTTGGCGCCGTCTACGTAGACCCGGCCGCCGTGTTCGTGCACCAGCTCGCATACTTGTTGCACGTGGCTTTCAAATACGCCGTGGGTGCTGGGGTAGGTGATCATGAGTGCCGCCAGGTTGTTGGCGTGGGCTTGGCACTTGGTGCGCAGGTCGTTGAGGTCGATGTTGCCTTGGGCGTCACACGCCACCACCACCACCTGCATGCCAACCATGTGCGCCGATGCGGGGTTGGTGCCGTGCGCACTGGCTGGAATAAGGCAAACGTTGCGTTGCCCTTGGCCTCGCGCCCGCTGCCATGCTTGTATAACCAACAAGCCAGCGTATTCGCCCTGCGACCCGGCGTTGGGCTGCAGGCTAACACCCGCGTAGCCGGTGGCTTGGGCCAGCCATTGGCACAGTTGCTCGGCCATGGCGGTGTAGCCGGCGCGCTGATCGGCCGGGGCAAAGGGGTGAATGTGTGCAAACTCGGGCCAGGTGATGGGGATCATTTCGCTGGTGGCGTTGAGCTTCATGGTGCAGCTGCCCAGCGGAATCATGCTTCGATCGAGCGCAATGTCTTTGTCTGACAAGCGCCGCAAGTAGCGCAGCATGGCGGTTTCGCTGCGGTGCTGATGAAACACCGGATGCTGCAAATAGTTGCTACGCCGCTGCAAGGCTTCGGGCCACTGCAACCACACGCCTTTGTTGGCTTGTTCCCAATCCAGGGTGGCGCCGGGGCACACGGCGTGCAGCAGGGCGTTGAGGTCGGCGCGGGTGGTGGTTTCGTCTAGCGTAATGCCCACCGTGCCGTGTGGCATAAGCCGCAGGTTGTAGCCGGCGGCCAAGGCGCGCGCCACGGTTTGTTGGGCGTTGTCTTGGGCCATGGGCAGTGCCAAGGTGTCAAAGCGTGCCGTGGGCTGCAGCGCCGCGCCGGCGTCTTGCAGGGCTTGGGCCAAGATGGCGGTGTAGCTGGCCACGCGCTGGGCTATGCGGCGCAGGCCGTCGGCGCCGTGGTAAACGGCGTACATGCTGGCCACCACGGCGGGCAGCACCTGTGCTGTGCAAATGTTTGAAGTGGCTTTTTCGCGCCGAATGTGTTGCTCGCGTGTTTGCAGTGCCAAGCGGTAGGCGGGGTTGCCGTGGGCGTCTACGCTTACGCCCACCAAACGCCCAGGCAAGGAGCGTTTGTATTCGTCGCGGCACGCCATGTAGGCCGCGTGCGGGCCGCCGTTGCCCATGGGCATACCAAAGCGTTGGGTGCTGCCCACCACGATATCGGCACCCCATTCGCCGGGTGGGGCAAGCAGGGTTAGTGCCAACAAATCGGCTGCCACCACCAACGCCGCCTGATGCCCATGCACCACCTCGGCCACGTCGTGCCAGTCGCGCACCGCACCGCAGGTGGCGGGGTATTGGGTGATGGCCACAAAGTAGTTGCCTTCGTCCAGTGCCTTGCGCCAAGCCTCGGCAGGTAGCACCCGCAGCGACAAGCCCAGCGGCTCGGCGCGGGTTTGCAGCACCTCGAGTGTTTGCGGGTGGCAGTCTTGGCACACCAACACGGTTTGGCTGGTGGCTTTTACGCTGCGTTTGGCCAGTGTCATGGCCTCGGCCACCGCGGTGGCTTCGTCCAGCATGGAGGCGTTGGCAATGGGCATGGCGGTGAGGTCACACACCATGGTTTGGAAGTTAATCAGCGCTTCCATTCGGCCTTGCGAGATTTCGGCTTGGTAGGGCGTGTAAGCGGTGTACCACGCGGGGTTTTCTAGCACGTTGCGCAGAATCACCCCAGGGGTGTGGGTGTTGTGGTAGCCCTGGCCTATGCAGCTTTTTACCACCTGGTTGCGTGCCGCGAGTTCGCGCAATTCGGCCAAGGCTTGCGCCTCGCTCACCGCGTTGGGCAGTTGCATGGGCTGGTGCCGCGCAATGTGTGGTGGCACCACCTGTTCAACCAGCGCCTGCCGTGAGGGTAGGCCCAGCGTTTGCAGCATGTGTTGTTGATCGGCCTCGCTCAGCCCAACATGGCGCGCGGCAAATTCGTGATCGGGTTCCAGGTGGTGCAGGGGTTCGGCGGTGGACTTAAGCATGGACAGGCCCCGGGGTGATGGTGAAGGAATGGGGTTTAGGCGTTTTGCGCAAAGCTTTGGTAGTCGGCCTCGCTCATGAGTTGCTCAAGCTCGGCGGGTTGACTGAGGCGAACCTTAAAAAACCAGCCTTCTTCCATGGGGCTGGTGTTGGCCAGTGCCGGGTCTGCGCGCAGCGCTTCGTTAACCTCGGTCACTTCGCCACTGACCGGCATGTATACGTCGGCAGCGGCTTTAACCGACTCCACCACGCCGGCGGTGGCTTTGGCCTGCAAGTTGGCGCCTACCTCGGGTAGTTCAACAAACACCACGTCGCCCAGGGCGTCTTGTGCATGGTGGGTGATGCCAACGGTTACCACGTCGCCGTCTTGGCGAATCCATTCGTGGTCGGTTGTGAACTTGAGCATGGGTTGTCTCCTAGGCGAAGCGGCTTAGCCGCGAAAGTAACGATGGGGTACAAAAGGCATGGCGGTGACGCGCATGGGCACGGGTTTGCCGCGCACCATGGCAACAAGCTCGGTGCCCGGGCTGGCCAGCTCGGGCGGCACGTAAGCCATGGCAATGGGTTGGTTAAGTTGGGGCGAAAGCAAGCCGCTTACCACCTGCCCGCACGCATCCCCGGCTGGGTTGTGCAGTGCACAGCCTTCGCGCACGGGTACCCGTTGCAGGCCCAGCAGCCCCACACGTTTGCGCGCGGGCGCTTGGCTGCCTTCGAGTTGCGCCCATACCGCTTGGGCGCCAATGAATTGACCGGCGCGCTCGCCACCGGGGCGCCGGATTTTTTGTATAGACCACACCAAACCCGCCTCGGTGGGGGTGGTGGTGGTGTCGATGTCGGCGCCGTAGAGGCACAAACCGGCCTCAAGGCGCAGCGAATTGCGCGCGCCCAAACCCGCCCACTGCACCTCGGGTTGTTGCAAAAGCGCTTGCGCCAAGTCGGGGGCCGCATGGGCCGGCACGGAGATTTCAAAACCGTCTTCGCCGGTGTAGCCGCTGCGGGTGATGTGCAGCGTGTGCCCCTGCCAGGTAACCATGGTGCCGGTCATGAACACCAAGTGTTGTGTGGCTGGCATGAGTCTGGCCAATGCCGCAGCGGCTTGTGGGCCTTGCAAGGCCAGTAAGGCGTCGTTAAAGCGGGCGTCGAGCGTAACCGGGTAGGGTGCCAAGACGCGCTGCAGGTGTTCAAGGTCGGTGTGCTTGCACGCGCCATTGACGATCAGCAGCCAATCGTTGGCGCGGCGGGTGACCATGAGGTCGTCGATGACGCCGCCGGCGTCGTTGAGCATCAGCGCGTAGCGTTGCTGACCCACGGCCATGCCCAGGGCGTCGATCGGTAGCGCGTGTTCCAGCGCTTGCGCCGCTTGCTCGCCGGCAACAACGATTTGCCCCATGTGCGAGACGTCAAACAAGGCCGCGGCGGTGCGGCAGTGGGTGTGCTCGGCCATGAGGCCACTGGGGTATTGCACCGGCATGTCGTAGCCGGCAAACGGCACCATGCGGGCGCCGGCCTCAAGGTGCAAGGCGTGCAGCGCGGTGGTGAGTAAGGGGGCAGATGATTCGGAGCTGGACATGCGACGTTCGGCGTTAACCACAACAGACCCCATGCCTGCTGGGTAACCCTGCTGTCCGCTTTACCTGAGAGATTCGCCGCCGCGATCGGTGGGCTTGCCCCTTCGGTGGAAACCGCTGGTGTGGGTTTCTCTCTCCAACAGAATTGTTGTTGCCAGTCCTTTTGCCTGAGCGTTCAGCCTTCGGCGGTTACCCGGGGGTAACTCTCTCCTGACGCGTCAAAGTGTAGCAGCAAACCCCGGCGCCCCCAAGGCGGCTTTACATGCCGCTGTACACCGGGCCGCCGCCGCCTTCGGGGGTCACCCAAACGATGTTTTGGGTGGGGTCTTTGATGTCGCAGGTTTTGCAGTGCACGCAGTTTTGGGCGTTGATTTGCAGCCGCTGCTCACCTTGGTCGTTGGCCACGTACTCGTACACGCCGGCCGGGCAGTAGCGCGCTTCGGGGCCGGCGTAGGTGGGTAAGTTGACCTGGGTTGGCACCTCGGCGTCGCGCAGCGTGAGGTGCGCGGGCTGGTTTTCTTCGTGGTTGGTGTTACTAATAAAAACGCTGGCCAGGCGGTCAAAGGTGAGTACGCCGTCGGGTTTGGGGTAGTCGATGCGCGGGCAATCGGCGGCGGGCTTAAGCGCCGCGTGGTCGGGCTGATGCCGGTGCACGGTCCACGGAAACCGGCCGCGCAGCAGCCACTGCTCCACGCCTGTCATGACCGTGCCAACCGCACGCCCTTTTTTAAACCATGTTTTGAAGTTGCGCGCTTGGTGCAGCTCGTCGCGCAGCCAAGACTGCTCAAAGCCTTGGCTGTAGGCGTGCAAGGTGTCGTGGCTGCGGGCCTCGGCCAGCGCTTGCACCACGGCGTCGGCGGCCAGCATGCCGGTTTTGATGGCGGCGTGGCTGCCCTTGATGCGGCTGGCGTTAAGGGTGCCGGCGTCGCAGCCAAGCAAGGCGCCGCCGGCAAACGCCAGCTGCGGCAACGCCAGCAAACCACCGGCGGTGATGGCGCGCGCCCCGTAGGCCAAGCGCCGCCCGCCGGCAAACATGGGCGCCACCGCAGGGTGGGTTTTAAAGCGCTGCATTTCTTCAAACGGGCTTAACCACGGGTTGGTGTAGTCCAACCCCACCACCATGCCCACCGCCACTTGGTTGTTGGGCATGTGATACAAAAACGCGCCGCCGTAGGTGTCGGACTGCAGCGGCCAGCCGGCGCTGTGCAGCGCAAAACCCGCGTCGTGTTGATCGGGGTTGATTTCCCACAATTCTTTGATACCGATGGCGTAGCCTTGGGGGTCGCGCCCGGCGTCTAGCCCAAAGTGGGCAATGAGTTGTTTGCCCAGGTGGCCGCGGGCGCCTTCGGCGAACAAGGTGTATTTGCCGTGCAGCGCCATGCCCAGTTGAAATTGATCGGTGGCTTGGCCGTCTTTGCCCACGCCCATGTTGCCGGTGGCCACGCCGGCCACGGCGCCGTCGTCTCGGTACAAAACCTCGGCGGCGGCAAACCCCGGAAAGATTTCTACCCCCAGAGCCTCGGCCTGCTCGGCCAGCCAGCGCACCAGTTGACCCAGGCTGATGATGTAGTTGCCGTGGTTATCAAAACACTTGGGCAGCAACCACGACGGCGTGCGGCGCTTGCCCGTGGCGCTTAGAAACCAAAATTCGTCGCGCGTGACTTGCTGTGTCATGGGCGCACCTTGGCTGGCCCAATCGGGCAGCAATTCGGTGAGGGCGCGCGGGTCCATGATGGCGCCCGACAAAATATGCGCCCCGGGCTCGGCACCCTTTTCTAGCACCACCACCGAAACCTCTTGCCCCGCAGCCGCGGCCTGTTGTTTGATGCGTATGGCGGCGGCCAAACCGGCGGGGCCCGCGCCCACAATGACCACGTCGTAGTCCATGGCTTCGCGCGGACCGAATTGCTCGAGCAGGGCGTTGGGGGTGGTTGTCATGGTGGATGGGCCTTAAGCCTTTGCAACAATAGAACTTTTCATTCTAGGATGCCGCGATGCGGATTGAATTACCCGATCACAAGAAGCTGGTTTACACCTGTGCGTTTCCTATGCGTTGGGGCGACATGGACGCCATGGGGCATTTGAACAACACCTACTATTTTCGGTACTTTGAAACCGCTCGCATTGACTGGCTGACCAGCTTGGGGGCCGACACCAGTGGCAAGGGCGATGAGGGCCCGTTGATTGTGAACGCCTTTTGCAATTTTTATCGTGAGCTAAGTTACCCGTGCGAGGTGGTGCTGCACATGTACGCCAGCGACCCGGGGCGCACCACGTTTGAATCGTGGGTCACCATGCACCGTGGCGACGACCCCGACACGGTGTACGCCGCGGGCGGGGCCACCACCATGTGGGTGGACTACCAGCGGCGCAAGGCCAAAGACCTGCCGGACTGGCTGCGCGCGCTGGTGACGCCCTAGCCAGCCGCGGGTTTGGCTTTGGGCACGCGCCCGAGCAGGTAAAACTCGGGGTTGGGCTGCATGTTGCTAAAACTGGCCATGCGGTTGCTTAGGCCAAAAAACGCGGTGATCGCGGCGATGTCCCAGGCGTCTTCGTTGTCAAACCCATGGCGTGCCAGGGCCTCAAAGTCGGCGTCGTCGATGGCGTGCGCTTGCTGGCACACCTTCATGGCAAAGTCGAGCATGGCGCGCTGGCGTGGCGTGATGTCGGCCTTAAGGTAGTTGGTGGCCACCTGATCGGCCACCAAAGGCTTTTTTTCGTATATACGCAGCAAGGCCCCGTGCGCCACCACGCAGTAAAGGCACTGGTTGGCGGCGCTGGTGGCGGTCACAATCATTTCGCGGTCGCCCTTGCTTAAATTGCCCTCGGTTTTGAGCATCAAGGCGTCGTGGTAGGCAAAAAAAGCGCGCCATTCGTCTGGGCGGCGGGCCAAGGCCAAAAACACGTTCGGAATAAAGCCGCTTTTTTCTTGAACCTCAAGCACGCGCTGGCGTATATCGTTGGGCAATTCGAGCACGTCGGGCATGGGATAACGGGGTTGGGTCATACGGGGGCTCCTGGTGTGGGGCGGCGCCAAGGTGTGCGAAACTACCGGCTGATTGTGTTCTTGGGAGAACGTTTTGAATAAAGTGTATCCGGATGCGCAGCAAGCCCTGCAAGACCTTTTGGCCGACGACATGCTGATGGCGGTGGGCGGTTTTGGCCTGTGCGGAATCCCTGAGGCGTTGATTGACGCCGTGCGTGACTCGGGCCGTAAGGGCTTGACCATTATTTCCAACAACGCCGGTGTGGACGGGTTTGGCTTGGGCAAGTTGCTTGAGACGCGTCAGGTGAAAAAAATGATTTCGTCTTACGTGGGTGAAAACAAAGAGTTTGAACGCCAGTATCTTGCCGGTGAACTGGAATTGGAATTCACCCCGCAGGGCACGCTGGCCGAAAAGCTACGCGCCGGTGGGGCAGGGATTCCGGCGTTTTTTACCCAAACTGGGGTTGGCACCATGGTGGCCGAGGGCAAGGAAGAGCGCGAATTTGACGGCAAGCGTTACATCATGGAGCGCGCGTTGGTGCCCGATGTGTCGCTGGTTAAAGCGTGGCGCGCCGACCATTCGGGCAATTTGCAGTTTCGCTTTACCGCGCGTAATTTCAACCCGGCCGTGGCCATGGCGGGCAAGGTGTGTGTGGCCGAGGTGGAAGAGGTGGTGGATTTGGGCGTGATACACCCCGACTCGGTGCATCTGCCAGGGGTGTATGTGCATCGTTTGGTGTGCAACCCCAACCCAGAAAAGCGAATTGAAAAGCGCACCACGCGCGAGGGAGCCCAAGCATGAGCTGGAGTCACGACGAAATGGCCGCGCGCGCCGCGCGCGAGCTGCAAGACGGTTTTTACGTGAATCTGGGCATTGGGTTGCCCACACTGGTGGCCAACCATGTGCCGAACGACATTGAGGTGTGGCTGCAGTCTGAAAACGGTATGTTGGGCATTGGCCCGTTTCCTACCGAAGACGAGGTTGACGCCGATTTGATTAACGCGGGCAAGCAAACCGTCACCACCATTGCCGGCACCTCTATTTTTGGCAGTCACGACAGCTTTGCCATGATCCGTGGCGGCAAAATCAATTTGTCGTTTTTGGGTGCCATGCAAGTGAGCGAGCACGGCGATTTGGCCAATTGGATGATTCCCGGCAAGATGATCAAAGGCATGGGTGGGGCCATGGATTTGGTGGCTGGCGTGGGGCGCGTGGTGATTTTGATGGAACACGTGGCGCGCAAAAAAGACGGCACCGAAGACCTGAAAATCTTGCCCCAATGCACCTTGCCGCTTACCGGCGTGGGTGTGGTGGATCAAATCATTACCGACTTGGGCGTGATGGACGTGACGCCGCAAGGCTTGAAACTGGTGGAGACCGCCCCCGGCGTGACGCGCGAGATGATTCAAAGCAAAACCGGGGTTACGCTGCTGTAAACGCCGGCCCGCACAAAGGGGTAAGCCGTGGCCACCATGGCGTTGCACGAGGTGCTTTACCGCCAGGGCTTTGGTTCGCGCCGCGCCTGCTTGGCGCTGGCCGCCAGCGGTGCGGTGCAGGTGGCGGGCGCGGTGTGCACCAACCCGCACGCCGCGCTTGATACCTTGGGCTTGAGCTTGCGGGTGCATGGCGAGCATTGGCCGGTGCGCACGCAGGCCACGGTGATGCTGCACAAGCCAGCGGGCTATGAGTGTTCGCAGCGGCCTTCGGCCCACCCCAGTGTGCACAGTTTGTTGCCGGCCCCGCTGCGGCAGCGCCCCACCCGCGGTCAGCCCGGGGTGCAAAGCGTGGGGCGCCTGGATGCCGACACCACAGGCTTGTTGTTGCTGACCGACGACGGTGCTTTGCTGCACCGACTGACTTCACCCAAGCACCAAGTGCCCAAGGTGTACCAAGTGCATACCCGCGACCCAGTGGACGACGCCGTGTGTGCCGCGCTGTGCGCCGGCGTGGTGCTGCGCGATGACCCGCAACCGGTATGCGCTGCGGCGGCGGTACCCACCGGGCCGCACGCGCTGGAGCTGACCTTAACGCAGGGCAAGTACCATCAAGTCAAGCGCATGCTGGCGGCATTGGGTAACCGCGTGGTGGCGCTGCATCGCGCGCGGGTGGGGGCGCTTACGTTGGGTGATTTGCCGCCGTCGGCGTGGCGATGGGTAACCGACGACGAGTTGGCGCAGCTGGTGGTTTAGTTTGAAGCGGGCTTGCCGCGTGCGCCAAGCGGTGCCATGGGCCAGGCCAGCCACAGCCACAGCGCGGTGCAGCCGGCAAGCGTGGCAAACAAGCCCACCGCCCCGAGGTGGCGCATGAGTAAGCCGCCCACCGCGCCTCCCGCGAAAAACCCCAGCGATTGCAGCGTGTTGTAAAAGCCCATGGCCGCGCCACGGGCATGGGCGGGCGCCGAACGCGAGGCAATGCTGGGCTGGCAGGCCTCCAGAATATTGGAGCAGCAAAAAAACGCAAACAGCAAGCCGCCGAGCGCGAGCACCCCGGCTTGAACGGATGCCGCCCATGCCAAACCCAGCAGCACCAGGGCGGCCACGCCAATCGAGGCCAAGAAAACGGCGCGCGTGTAGCCGCGCCGCTCAAGCGGAAAAAGCGTAACGGCCATGACCCCAAACGACGCCACCATGGCCGGCAGATACACCTGCCAGTGCGCCGCCGGCGCCACGCCCGCTTGCACCAGCATGCCGGGGATGGCAACCCACAACGCCAACAGCATGGCGTGCATGATGAAGACCCCCGCGTTGAGCCGCAGCGTAGGCCCGTGCGTGAGCAAAGCAAGCATGCCCGTTTCGTTTTGCGCCGCATGGCGTGCCGGCTCGGGTGGCACGCGTTTGAGCAGCAACCAGATGCCGAGCACCGCCAGTGCCGCGGTGAGTACAAACAAGCCGGGCAGCCCAGCCACCGCCGCCAACGGCGGCGCCAACACCAGCGACAGGGCAAACATAAGGCCGATGCTGGCACCGACCATGGCCAAGGCTTTGGTGCGCACCTCGGGGCGGGTGAGGTCGGCCAGGAGCGCGCTGATCACAGCCGACACCGCCCCTGCGCCTTGCAGCATACGCCCCACAACCAAACCCAGCACGCTGTCGGCGGCGGCGGCCACCAAACTGCCGACAATAAAAATAAGCAAACCCGCCACAATCACCCGCTTGCGGCCCCAACGGTCTGAGGCCGCGCCAAAAGCCAGGTGCAAACAGGCTTGCGTGAGCCCGTAGGCGCCCATGGCCAAGCCCACCAAGGCGGGGTCGTTGCCGCCGGGGTAGCGTGCCGCCTCCAGCGCAAAAACCGGCAGCACAATAAACAAACCCAGCATGCGCAGCGCGTACAAGCCACTGAGCGAAAAACTCGACCGTCTCTCTTGCGCCGTCATGCGGTATGCGTCGGCGGCGGGGGGTGGCGCGCCGGTGGAGGGCGCCTCGGATACGTGGGTAGTCATGCCCGAATCATATAATGCCGCTGCTTATTCAATTGGTTGAATCACAACAGGAGCGCAATATGCAAGCCTCGAATCGTCGGATTTTTATGATGCAAGTGGCGGTGGCGGGTGCCGCGCTGGGCGGTGTGTCCGCTGCGCAGGCTGCGGCCATGGTGTCGGAGTCTGACCCCACCGCTTTGGGCTTGGGCTACAAAGCCGACACCACCAAGGTTGACGCGG
>RFXW01000201.1 GCA_009921245.1 Candidatus Fonsibacter lacus
TTGTGCAGGTCGAACAGTTGGGGTGGTTGGCCGTCGTAGTGAATGTATTTGTAGCGGTCGCTGCGCGCCATGACAACCCGCGCCTCGCGCGGCTTAAGGTTGAGGTTGCGTGCGGCAATGTGAATGGCGTAGTCGTATTCAGACACCGCCACTTGGCGCACGCTTTGGGCCTGACCGGTTAGCAAAGGGCGCAGCGAGCGCCCCTCTAGCCAGTGGTACGGAATGGGCTGTTGCATGGTGTCGAGAAAGGTGGGAATCAGATCAATGGCCTCAACTAGGGCGTTGCTGGCCGTGCCGTGGGTTTGCGGTGCTGAGGGGTCGGCAATGATGAAAGGAATGCGCGCCCCTTGCTCGAACATGAATTCTTTTTCGCCCAGCCAATGGTCGCCCAAATAGTCGCCGTGGTCGGCGGTGAATACGATAAGTGTGTTGTCCCACAAGCCTTGGGTTTTCATAAAGGCAAACAGGCGCCCAAGGTGATCGTCGATTTGCTTTACCAAGCCCATGTAGGCGGGTAGGGTGTTCATGCGGTCGCGGTCGCGCGAAAACGCGATGCTTTCGGGCTGTTGCCTAAAGCCGGCGTACACCGGGTGGTCATCGTTGCGCTCGTGGTCGGCGCGTATGGGCGCTTGCACATCGTCTGGGCCGTACATGTTGTGGTACGGCGCTTGCACAATGTACGGCCAGTGCGGCTTGATGTAAGAAAGATGCAGCAGCCACGGTTTGTCGCCTTGCTCACGCATGAAGTCCATGGCGCGGTTGGTCATGTAGGCGGTTTCGCTGTGTTCGTCGGGCGCGCGCGTGGGGCGGTGCGCGTTGCGTAGGTACCAGCCGCTGGCAAGCTCGCCGTTTTCGTCTACGCCGGCGTTGGCCCAGGTGTGCCAGGGGTTGTCACCGTCCATGCCGTGTTTGCGCAGGTAGGCGTTGTACGGCAAGTTGGGGTTGGCCATGCGATCCGGGTGAATGCCGTCGTCGCGCTCGTAGGGCTCAAAGCCAGCCTCGGCCAGGTAGCGCCCTTGGTCGCTTTGGCTGGGCAGCTGCAGGCGGTTAAGACCGTCTTGATCGGCGTACATGTGGGTTTTGCCCACCACCGCCACGCGCATGCCGGCACCACGCATGTGGTCGCCCAGGGTTTGCTCGCCCATGGGCAGCGGAATAAAGTTCCAGGTCGCGCCGTGCGAAAACACGTAACGCCCGGTGTAAAACGATGCGCGTGATGGGCCGCAGTTGGGCGACTGGCAGTAGGCCCGGTCAAAGCGCACGCCGCGCGCGGCAATGCTGTCGATGTTGGGGGTGTGCAAGGTGCGGTGGCCGTAGCAAGACAGGTAGTCAAAGCGCAGTTGGTCGCACATGATGAAGAGAATGTTTTTGACTTGGCTCATGGTGGATACGGTTGGGTTAATCAATCAA
>RFXW01000202.1 GCA_009921245.1 Candidatus Fonsibacter lacus
GTAGCGCCGCGCCCAGCAGCCGGGGTCACCGTGGCTAAACCTCTCAGGATAGACGCGTGGCTTAACCCCAGAGAAATCCCCACCGCAATAGCGGCTAGCGCGTTGGCAACACCCTGCCTGCCTGGTAAAGCAAGCATCAAAGACAGCGTTCCCTGGGGGGTAAGCACTTTGCATCGCGTACCCGCAAACCCGTCAAGTTGCACCTCTTTGGCCCTGACATCCACGCCTTTACTAAAACCAAAGGTCACCACCTTCGCTGGGGCAGCTCGCTCGGCCCAAGCCGTAGACCAGGGTAAATCGCCATTAATCACCGCCAAACCGGTATCGCCCAAGTCGTCGAGAATTGCCGCTTTGGTGCTGGCAATGGCGTCAAGCGACTCAAAGTATTCAATGTGGGCAGGCGCCACGCTCAGCAGTACCGCTACGGTGGGCCGAACAAGGCTTTGCAAATACCCTATGTCACCCGGCTTGCCCGCACCCATTTCCACTACCGCAAATTCGGTGGTCGGCTTGAGTGATGCCAATGTCAGGGGCACGCCCAGCTCATTATTTAAGTTGCCCGCCGTGGCTAAGGTGTTGCCGGCGGTTTTTAACATGGCGTGCAGCAGATTTTTGGTAGTGGTTTTACCGGCACTGCCGGTCACACCCACCAGCACACCCTGGTAGCTGTTGCGCGCAACGCGGCCAAAGTCACCCACCGCACGCCGCACATCACTCACCACAATCTGCGCGCAGGGTACGTCTAGCTCACGCTCCACCAACACAGCACTGGCACCGTCATTTGCCGCTTGCGCGGCAAACGCGTGCCCATCTACACGCTCACCGGCCAGTGCCGCAAAAAGATCGCCCTTTTGCACCTGACGACTATCGATGGCAATGCCTTTAATCTTGGAGGGTTCATACGTTCCCGGGATGTAGCGGCCCTGGCATACCTGTGCAAAATCGCTCACCGACAGAGGCTCTATCATGGCGACACCTCCGCAAAAAATGCCTGTGCCACAGCCACATCGGAAAAGGGGTACCGCTTGCCGGCTACTTCCTGATAATTCTCGTGCCCCTTGCCAGCAATGAGGACCGTGTCGCCAGCTTTGGCCTGTGCCAGAGCGGTCTCAATAGCCTCGCGTCGATCCACAATAGTCTGTGTTGGCGCACTAAGACCCGCCACCACATCATCAACAATGGCTTGGGGAGCCTCTCCACGTGGGTTGTCGCTGGTCACGATAACGACATCGGCGCCAGCCTCTGCAGCACGCGCCATCAGAGCGCGCTTACCGCGATCGCGATCACCACCACAGCCAAACACCACGCACAGTCGTCCCTCAGTTTCCGGTACCAACGCATCGAGGGCGCGGCTCAGTGCGTCGGGCGTGTGCGCGTAATCCACCACCAC
>RFXW01000203.1 GCA_009921245.1 Candidatus Fonsibacter lacus
GTGCCTCGTTGGTGGTGCGTGAGGGCGACGCGGTGGTGGTGGTGGCACGCAGTGCCCCAACCGATCCGCAGGGGCGCCGCGCGTTGCCCTACGGCGTGCATTTGGGGGCGCGTTTGCCGCTGCACGCTACGTCCACGGGGCAGGTGTTGTTGGCGGCCCAGCCCGCCAGCTATCGGGTGCAATGGCTTAAACACAGCCAGCGCGCGGCCCACACCCAGCACACCTTGGTTGAGGCCGCCGCACTGGCGCAGCGTTTGGTGCAGGTTGAGCTGGCAGGCTATGCCCTGGCAAGTGAGGAGCACGAATGGGGCGTACACGCGGTGGCGGTGCCGGTGCGTCACGCCAGCGGGCAGGCCGTGGCCGCGCTGAACTTAATTGCCAACGCCCAAGTCGCGCGCTTGGGTGACTGGCCACATCGTTACGTGCCCGCCATGCGCGAAGTGGCGCAACGCCTGGGCGCCGTGGCACCCAGCCGCACCGACACTGCGCGTACAATGCCGGACGGCGGAGCGTAGCGCAGTCTGGTAGCGCATCTGGTTTGGGACCAGAGGGTCGTAGGTTCGAATCCTATCGCTCCGACCATTCGTTTTGTGGCACAAAAATTGGCTACGCAAGACAGCCACAACTGCCGCTCCCCAATCTACACCAGCGGGACACAGGCATGGCGTGGTTTTTTCATGCACAAACAATCCCCCGCACAAAGGCGAGGATGTTGGCGTGGTTGTTATGCGCGGCGGCGGCACCGGTTGCCCTCGTCTGGGGACAAACGCCTGCGGGTATCGGCGAGCCAACTGAGCAAGCGTCCGCCCGGGTGCAAGCGCAATTGGCCGAATTGCAAGCCACACAGGCGCAGCAGCAGCGCGCACTGAATCAACAACGGGCGGTCATGCGTGAATTACGCGACATACTGAAAAATCAGTGGCAGACCCAAGCCGAGCAGAACACCTTGAATCACCAGCAAGTCGACATCAACGACCGGTTGTCGCGTGAGCAAATCAAACAATCGGCGCAGTTGTTGGCCTTCAAAGCTGAGTTGGCCGCCTTTCGCCAGCGCCTCGAGGCGATGCCACCGACCCAGCCTGGGCCAGGGGCCCTGCGCCCCGAAGTGTTTTAGGCAGGGGGGTCTCGGGCATCGTTAAAATCGATGCCATGAGTGATCAACCAGCCAAGCCTCCCGCCATTGCACCGCCCCAGGGCGACGATGCGCTGGTACTCGATCGTTTGACCAACAAGGTTAAGCCGCCGCGCATGTTTCAGGTGGTGATGCTCAACGACGACTTCACCCCCATGGAATTTGTGGTGATGGTGATCCAAGAATTCTTTGGCAAAGACCGCGAAACGGCCACGCAAATCATGCTCAAAATCCACCTTGAGGGCAGG
>RFXW01000204.1 GCA_009921245.1 Candidatus Fonsibacter lacus
AGTCCCACCGCTTCGTCGCCAATAAAGCGCGCACCGCACCGCTGGGCCAGCTGCCGCAGGTCAATGTGCACCTCGTCATACCCGTGATGCCCGGCTATGTACCCGGGCAACATACCAGAGTAGGGGGTGTGACTGGGGCTGGCCAAAAGGGTAACGCGCACCCCCGGCATGGGGCGCATGGCGAACGCCCGTAGCACCTGTACGTGGGCATGGCCCCCGCCGATCAGCACCACGTCGCGAGCCGTTGGGGTTTGGGGGGATAAAATCATTCTTTAGTATTCCAAATAAAACAATTTTGCATATTTAATTAGTTTTTAAAACTACATTGAAAACCAACATGTCCACCCATCATGGCACGCCACCGTGCCGCGCCAGCGTCACTATAAATGGCGTCACGCTACGGTGCGAGGGGCAGCCCGAATTCGTGCTCGAGGCCGTGAATCAATGGGCGGGTAACTTGGGCCCAACCCCAGCCGCTACCGCGCCAGTGCATACCATGCCCCAAGCGGCGCCGCAGCCAGCCGGCGCCGGGTCTGTGCCCGTGCAGTCTTTGGCCGAGCTGGCGAACCGCATCCGCCCACGGCACCAGCGCGACTGGGTGGGCTTGGTGGCCGCTTATTTGCACTTTGTGCTTGGGCAAACCCGCTTCACACGCCAAGCCATGCTGGCGCATGTGCACACGCTCAACCATCCCCCAACCACCCGGCGCTTTTCCAACAACTTAAGCAAAACCCTGCTCAGCATGCAACGCCAGGGGGTGTTGTTGCACGACCCGGGCGCCACGCATTACGCGTTGTCGTTTGAAGCCGCGCGCCTGTGGTATCCCAAATTGATGCCTCTACCTGCCAAACAGCCCCTCACGCTTGTGGCGTAGCGCCAAGCCCGCCGTGTATAGTGAGCATTCGGCGCTGTAGGAGCTGGCTCATGTCTCAATACTCATCACCCTTCGAAATTCACGTCCATGGCGACATCCCCCTGCGCCCAGACGTGAGCACCAGCCAGCTGCAAGATGCGCTGCGCCCCCTTTGGCGCTACGCCTCAGCCGACGATTTGGCCGAAGGCGCGGCCAGTCTGTATCAAGAAGAGCCGGGTATTGCGCACGACACCACCGAAAGCATGCTGCGCATTTGCTGGACCGTGGCGGGTGACCAAGATTTTCGTGCGGCAATTGAAGACGCTTGCAGCGGCCTCAACGAACTCGCCAGCGAGGGGGCCGCGCTTGAGGTGTCGTTTTATGACACCGAATTCGATGAAGAAGAAGCACACGAAGACGAGCAAGCGCGGGACGACTTTTTGATGTGCTTTGTAGGCCCCACCCCACAGGCTATTTTGCAGGTGCAGCGCGACATG
>RFXW01000205.1 GCA_009921245.1 Candidatus Fonsibacter lacus
GGTGGCGGTGGCAGCGTTCATGTTGATGTCTCGTTAGGTGTCAGCGCGTGAATGGGTTACACCGGCATGTTTAAGATGTCTTCGTACGCCTTAAGCACTTTGTTGCGAACTTGTAGCGTGGCCTCAAAGTTCAACGACGCCTTTTGCATCGCCAGCACCACTTCGGTCATGGGCACGTCGTCACCTTGCTCAAACGCGTTTTGCAAACTGCGCGCGTGCATTTGGCTGGCGTTGACGTCGTCTACCGCTTGTTTGACCCGGTCCAAAAAGCCGGGAGCCTGGGCCGCAAGCGGCGCGTCGGGCGACGTAAGGGCCGCGCCCGCTTGAGCCTTGTGGCTTTGCAGTGTCTGCAGCATGGACGCGATGTTGGCGTGTGAAGTCACTTTATCCATGGTCTATGGTCCTATCAGGCGTTCATGGGGTTCAAAGCCGCGCCTTGCTGACGCAATTGGGCGATCTTGTAGCGCAGCGTGCGCGGGCTGATGCCGAGTTGTTTGGCGGCTTCGGTACGGCTGTCGGTGCTGCGCAGCGCCGACATAATGGCCTGCAGTTCAGTTTGCCTCACACTCGCACTCAAGGGCCCGGCGCTGTCGGTTGGCAGCGGTGCGGCCAAGGTTGGCTTGGCGCCCTCCGGGCTCGCCACGGGCAATGTTGCTGCCGCGTGCACCATGCGCGGCTCGGTGGTCCACGTTGAAGCCACAGGTGTATTGGGGTCTGGGGTTACCCACTTCTCTTCTGCTGCGGCTGGCATCGCCACCGCTGGTTCGGGTGTTGTGTTCGGTGGTGTGGCGGGTATGGGTGCGGTTACGGGCTCGTCAAACAACAGGTGCGACAAGCCAATGCGGCCATCGGGGCATAACACCATGGCGCGCTGCACCACGTTGCTTAGCTCGCGCACGTTGCCCGGCCATGGGTATTGCAACAGCGCTGTTTCAGCCTCGGGTGAGAGCTGGTAGACCACCCCGGGTTGACCATGCTCGGTCAGTAACAACGCCACCAAAGGCAAGATGTCGGCGGGGCGTTGCGCCAGCGGTGAGAGTGTCAAGCGAAAGGTGCTGATGCGAAAGTACAGGTCTTCGCGAAACTCGCGCTCCGCAATTGCACGCTTTAAGTCTTTGTTGGTGGCGGCAATTACGCGCACGTTTAAGTCGATTTGGGTTTGCCCGCCCAAACGCGTCAGGCGACGCTCTTGCAAGATACGCAGCAGCTTGGCTTGCAGCCCCAGCGGCATTTCGCCGATCTCATCCAAAAAGATGGTGCCGCCTTGGGCTTGCTCAAACAGCCCCTTGTGTTCACGCAGCGCCCCTGTAAAAGCGCCCT
>RFXW01000206.1 GCA_009921245.1 Candidatus Fonsibacter lacus
ATAAGATCTAAAATTTTTTTGTTAAAAACTTCTTTTTTTGTTTCAATTTCTACACCAAAAAAATGTTGATAAATTGAGGATTTACTAGGTTTTGTTTTTACAAGACTGTCAAAAATTATTTTTCCTAAAAATAAATCTTTATTAGTTTTAATAATATTTTTTTTAATATTTAAAATTTTACAGTTATTGACAATTTTAATATTTTTATTCTTATTTAAATTTTGAAGGATAAAATTATAGAATTTTTTTGAATCAATAGTCCGATAGGGGCTATGTTTGCAATCTATGTCTAGTTTTTGGTTTTTCCAAATAACATTAAATTTATTCCAGCTTTTAATTACGCACTTTGAAAAAAGATTATTATCAAAATCCCAGTAAGACCAATTTTTATCTCTATCATATTTGTTTCTTTTTTCTAAAATACATAGAGTTTTGTATTGCAAACAACCAAGCTTGTGCATGTGATATGCCAGAGATAGTCCTGACAGTCCACCTCCAAGAATTATATAGTCAAATTCTTTCATTTAATTTTATTTTAGTATTTATAAGATTGTGTTCTAGTTTCATATGACTGTGTTTTTCTTGTTTAAAAAATAAAAAAAATAAATCAAATAAGGAAAAAATTGTTTGTACTAGTTTTTCAAAATTATTTACATATATTTTTCCTGACTTGTCATAATTATAGATATTGTTTTTTTGCAAAATTTTTCGACCAATTTGCCTATAAACTCTTCTTGCAATTAATATAGCCAATCTACTTCTCAAGGGTATTTTTTTACAAGCAACAAAAGCACTTTCATAAAATAATTCTGCTTTAAAAATTATTTTTTTAATCTCATTAAAATTATGTCGAATGTAATACCTGTTATTTTTTTTATCTTCATTAACATCTCTAGCAATATTTGTAAGTTGCATTGCAATACCAAGGTCAATTGCTCCAAGCAAAGAATCCCTATCTTTTACTTGTAGTATTTTTGCCATCATCAAACCCACAGTTCCTGCAACTCTATAGCAGTATATATAAAGATTTTTTTTATCATGAATAATATGTTTGCTTTTTAAATCAGATTGTACTCCGTCAAATAAATCTAAAATAATTTTTTTAGAAATATTTTCTTTAATTAACAGGTACCAAATATTCTTGATAATTTTTGATGTATATTTTTTTTGTAAAAATTGTTTTTTAAAATGTAAAAAATTAATTTTTTTTATCTTTAGATCTGAATGATCATCTACAATATCATCAACTGTTCTACAAAAATCATAAAGCATTGAACATTGTTGAAAAATTGTTTTTTTTAAAAAAAAACCAGCCCAGC
>RFXW01000207.1 GCA_009921245.1 Candidatus Fonsibacter lacus
CGCATTGAGGTGCTAAGGGGCACGGCCAGCAGCCTGTATGGCAGCGACGGCATGGGAGGGGTGGTACGAATCATCACCACGCCGACCACGGGCGAGGGCAACAGCACACGCGCGTCGTTGGGCGTTGGCGCGTGGCAGCAGCAAGCCGCCAGTGTCAGTGTGCGCCGTCAGCTTGAGCAAACCCAAGTGGGGGTGGCGGTATCGACCGAGCATCACGATGGGTACGACCAGCGTCCGGACCTGCGGCATACGCCTGCAAATTTGGCGCAGCGGCGACAGCAGGCCCATGCTTATTGGCAGTGGGGCCAACCGGATGTGGGTGGCCGATTGACACTCGGTGTGCGGCAGGGCCTGACCCGCCAAGCGTCGGTGAAGGTGAATTACTTGAACGTGGCCCCATGGAGTGCCGATGGCACGGGTACCAATTTTTGGGTCACTCAAATCCTGAATCAATGGCATGTCGAGTGGGCGCACCAAGACGCCACGCAAGGCACGCGTGTGGCCTTGAACCAAGCGACCCTGGATTTTGGCGACACCTACCCCAGCAGTGCGCGTGCCTTCAAAGGCATCACCAGCACCTTGTCTGCTCAGCGTCAGGGCCAAGCCGAATGGGGTGAGTGGCACGCTGGTTACGAAGGCAAACAGGATCGGTATCAAACCCAGCCGTGGGACTACAACCCAGCGGTGAATGCTGTGCGCCATCAGCACGCGTTGTTTGGTGGACTGGGTTTACCCTTGGGGCTTGCCCAAGCCCAGCTGGATGCGCGTTATGACACCTCCAGCGCCGACACCAGTGTGCTGACTGGCAGTGTCAGCGCGGGGATGCCAGTGGCAGGATGGCAATGGCGGGGCACGCTGGGCAGCGGGTATCGGCTGCCCACCATGTCTCAGCGCTTCAGCATTTACGGATCGGCCTCGGTGCGACCAGAAAAAAGCGTCAGCGCCGAGTTGTCCGCCGAACGGGGGGATGTGGCGCAAGGTCACACCACGGTTACCCTCTACCAGCAGCGGTTTGACGACTTAATAATGGATTTGAGTTCAAACAGCAGCTGCGCCAACGGGTCGTTTTGTGCCACCAACGTGGAGCGCGCCCAAGTCGATGGATGGACGTTGGTGCACCGACAAGCATGGGGGGCGTGGCTGGGTGCGTTGAGCATGGACGGTATGGTGGCCAGCAACAAAAGTGGTGGCAATCAAGGCAAAGACTTAAACCTGCGTCCTCGGCTGAGCTGGCAAGCGTCGTTGCAACGCCAATGGGCGG
>RFXW01000208.1 GCA_009921245.1 Candidatus Fonsibacter lacus
GTGGCCAGCGCCGATGATTTACCAACCGCCTGGACGCAAGCGCTGGCGGCCGACCCGGTCAGTGCCTTTGGCGGCATTGTCGCGATGAACCGCCCGCTCGATGCGGAAACAGCCACTGCCGTTTCCGGAATTTTTACCGAGGTTGTGATCGCGCCTGACGCCAGTGACGAGGCCCGGGCGATCATGGCCAAAAAGCCGAATTTGCGGCTTTTGCTGACCGGTGCTATGCCGCCGCGCGGTGCCAGCGATGTGAAAATAAAATCGGTGGCGGGGGGATTTTTGGCGCAATCTCGTGACAGTGGCACCATCACCGCCGAGTCGCTGCAAGTCGTCACCAAGCGCGCCCCAACCGCCGCAGAAATCAACGATATGCTGTTCGCCTGGCGCGTGACCAAGCATGTCAAGTCAAACGCCATCGTCTTTGTCAAAGACCGCATCACCGCCGGTATCGGGGCCGGCCAGATGAGCCGTGTTGACTCGGCCCGGATCGCCGTACAAAAGGCGCAAGACACCGCCACCAAACAAGGATGGGCACAGCCCCGCACGATTGGATCAGTCGCCGCATCGGATGCGTTCTTTCCTTTCGCCGACGGGCTGGAAGCGTTGATTGCCGCCGGCGCCAGCGCAGTGATCCAACCGGGCGGATCGATCAAGGACGACGCGGTCATTGCCGCCGCCGATAAGGCCGGAATCGCCATGGTCTTTACCGGCATGCGGCATTTCAACCACTGATCGCCTAGTGGGGGCAGCCACGCCCTGTCACCTGTCAGCGCCCGAAAGGTGCGGTTGCGCCGCTGCCCAGATTTTCCGCATCAGGCTTGGCAAGGCGGTGGGGCGCGGCATGTGCCAGCCCCCGTCCAGTGGCGTTACCGGCAGCGGCCGCCCGTCGAGCCGCGCCACCCGCACCTGCATTTCAACAGCAAAATGCGTAAACACATGGGTGACCGGTGCTGGCACTATCTGCCATGCCGCAGCAAAGGGCGGGGTGACCGCATCGTCAACCCCGATCGCGGTATCCGTTTTGGCCCGGCTTAGCCCCTGCTCGGGAAACCCCAGCATACCGCCAAAAAGACCTTGTTCCGGTCGTGTTTGCAAAAACACCTCACCCGCGTTATTGACCGCGACAAAAGCGATCGCCTGCCGCGTTGGCTTGGCCAATTTGGCGGGTTTGACCGGCAAGGAATCGGCCATATCATAGGCC
>RFXW01000209.1 GCA_009921245.1 Candidatus Fonsibacter lacus
CAGATCTGTCACCAATTGCCACCCGTAAGAGCTTGAAACGCGAAGGGGCGTGTCGTCATGCTACGACCCATCGCGCGTTTGGATTGCTAGGATACCGGTTACCATCCCAATTCCTGAGTCTTGTGGCGCGGTAAAATCACCGCCGCACTACGATTACGCGAGACTCAAATCCTGACCTAACCGGAGTTTTTTTGCGCGTTATTGATCACACACCCAGATTTTCGCTCAGCGCACTGCTGGTCGCCGGCTGTGTTGCGCTGAGCGCGTTACCTGCGCCGGCCTTTGCACAGGAGGGGGATTTGGGCGATGCGCCGGTGTTTGATGGCAATGACGCGAGTGCTCAGGCGACGACCGAAGCCGGCAGTGGGCAAGGGAATAACGCGGATGCCGAAAGCGGTGAAGACACGCTCACCAGCGAAGTCGTGCCGCCCGAGGAGGGCTTTATCGAGCGCGCCGCGCGGGCCTTCACCGAATCCGATCTGGTCTTTGCCCGCAGCTTTAGCAACGCGCCCTTTTTGCCGGTGGCGTTTTTGGGCAGCAGTCATTACGGCGATGCCACGGTCAGCGAGGAGGGCGCCACCCCCGAGACCGCGGGCACCCGCTACCAGGCGACCGGCACCAGTCAGTATGCCGGGGTGCCGTTTTTACTCTCCAAGCGCAGCATGGCGGTGCTGGGTGAGTACGTCTCCTACACTGATTTTTCGGTAGATAACGGCGAGGATTTCTCGGTAACGAGTGCCTCAATTGCCGCGGGGTATTTGTATCAGGTGAATCCCGACTGGCAGGTGATTGCCGCGCTGGTACCCTTTTACAACCACTCGAGCCTCGGTGAGCGCGGTAAGGACTACTGGCAGGTGATGGGCGGTGCAGTGGCGCGCTACACCCGCAACGACCGCCTGTGGTGGTTATTTGGCGTGGTGTTTGACGACTCCGACTTTGGCACCAGCGTGTTGCCCTACCTAGGCGCCTCGCTAACTCTTACCGAGCGCTGGAGCGTGAGCGCCATCCTGCCCTGGCCGCAGGTGATGTACGCCCCCAGTAAGGACTGGTTTGTTTCACTCGGCGCCTCCTACTCGGGCAACAGCTGGGCGGTGAACAACACCACCGGCGCGGTGGGCCTGAATTTGAGTGGTTTTGATTTGGGCTTTGGCGGCGGTATGCGCCTTAAAGGCCCGCTGTGGTTGGAGGGTGCGGTGGGG
>RFXW01000210.1 GCA_009921245.1 Candidatus Fonsibacter lacus
GCACCACCAGCAGCAAACCAAAAGCAATCATCACGGGCGATACCATCAGCGGCAACAGTCCCCACATCCGCCACCACCAATAGCGTCGTCCCACCAAGGCATGGCACACCCCCAAGACCAACGCCACAAGCAAACCAGCGGCACTGAAGCGCAACGTGTTCAACAACGCCGCACCCGTCTCAGCGCTGAGGATGTGGGCCCACGTGGCAGCAGACGCCGACAACGCCTTGATAAAAATCGCGAGTAACGGCGCCAGACTCACCACTCCACACACCAACCAGACCCACGCAATACCGATGCGCGGCCACCACTGTTTTTTCTGCAGGTCGCGGGGGAGCATCGCGTCCGCGCCGCGTGGCGTGGCGTGGCGCATCTGTAACCAGGCATAAAGGCCGACGACGATACCCGTAAACAAGAGCATCCATAACGCCAGTTGGCTCGCTAAGACCAACTCTAACTCGTGGGCAACGAGGGTGTAGATCGCGACCTCTGCGGTGGCATAAGCCTGCCCACCCAACAAAAGGGCCAAACCAAAGCCCCCCAAGCAATACAAAAAAACCAAGCTCGCCGCGCTCAGGATCGCAGGCATCGCGTGCGGCAACTCCAACCGCCAGAAGGTGCGCCACGGGGTCGCGCCCAACGTACGCGCAACATCAAATTGCGCCGCACTTTGACTCGAAAAGCCAGCCACGCCAGCGCGGATGACCAAGCACAAGTTGAAAAACAAATTACCGGCAATCAGCAACCACGGGGATTCTGTCGAGGTCCATGGCAACCATTGCCCAAGCACACCCTGCGGCCCCCACCACGCCAGCACCCCCATGGCGGCCACCAATGTGGGCACCACGAAAGGCAGCATCAAGGTTTGCAATAACCACCCCCGGCCGGCGAAGCGCCAGCGCGCCATCACCCACGCCACCGGCACGCCCAAGCTCACTGCCAAAAAGGTGGTCACGCCGGCCTGTGTGAGGGACCACACGATGCGCCCGCGCAGATAATCGTCTTGCCAAATTGCCATCAAACCGGGCCAGAAGTCACCCCCTTGTTGGGCAAAGGGCAGTGGCTCGGTCGCACCAAACCACACCAAGCGCAACATGGGCAACACGGCCAGGCCGCCTATGAACAAGGCAGGCCAGACGCCGAGTGCGATGCTGCGCCAGTGCGTCAAC
>RFXW01000022.1 GCA_009921245.1 Candidatus Fonsibacter lacus
GCACATGCCCCACTTTGCGCGCTACTTGTGGACGCTGCCCATGTTCCACTGCAACGGCTGGTGCTTTCCCTGGACCGTGGCGTTGCTGGCCGGCACCCATGTATGTTTGCGTAAGGTTGAGGCGCAAGGCGTGCTGCACGCCATGCAGACACACCAAGTCAGTCACTATTGCGCCGCACCCATTGTGCACAACCAATTGCTGGCAGCGCCAGCGCAATGGCGCGAGGGCATCACCCACCAAGTCAAGGGCATGGTGGCCGGGGCTGCGCCACCAGCGGCCATGATTGAAGGCATGGCCAAAATCGGCTTTGACATTACCCACGTCTACGGCTTAACCGAAGTTTATGGCCCTGCCTGTGTGGCTGCCAAACACCCGCACTGGGCCGAACAAGACCTGGCTGAGCAAACCCGGCTCAACGCCCGCCAGGGGGTACGCTATGAGCTGCAAGACGGCATGACGGTGCGCAACCCCGAGACCATGCAAGAAGTACCTGCCGATGGCCAAACCATGGGCGAAATCATGTTTCGCGGCAACATTGTGATGAAAGGCTACCTAAAAAATCCGCAAGGTACCAATAAAGCCTTGGCTGACGGTTGGTTCCACACCGGCGACTTGGCGGTGTTGCACCCCGACCGATACGTGCAAATCAAGGATCGCAGCAAAGACATCATCATCTCGGGGGGCGAGAATATCAGCTCCATTGAAGTTGAAGACGCCTTGTATCGCCACCCTGCGGTGGCGGCCTGCGCCGTGGTGGCCAAACCCGACGACAAGTGGGGTGAAACCCCGGTGGCCTTTATTGAATGCCACGCAAACGCCACAGTAGACGCCGATGCGCTGATCGCCCACTGCAAAACGTTGCTGGCGAGCTACAAGGTGCCCAAAGACATACGCTTTGAGGCCATCCCCAAAACATCCACTGGCAAAATTCAAAAATTCGAGTTGCGCCAGCGCGCCGCGGCGGCGCCAAACAAGGACCCTCAATGAACATCTTGATGCTGCACGGAGTCAACCACAACATGTTTGGCCAGCGTGACCCGGCCCAATATGGCACCGTCACGCTGGATCAAATCAATGCAGCCCTCACACAACTTGGGCAGTCGTTGGGCGCCAACGTCACGGCGTTTCAAACCAACCACGAAGGCACCATGTGCGAGCGTATTCATCAAGCCGCGGTTGAAAAAACCGATGCGGTGTTGATCAACGCCGGCGCCTGGACCCACACCAGCGTGGCCATTCGTGATGCACTAGAAATTTTGTCTTGCCCGGTGGTGGAACTGCACATGAGTAACATCCACGCGCGCGAGCCATTTCGGCACGTCTCTATGCTGTCGGCGGTGGTAACTGGCCAGGTGGTGGGTTTTGGTGTGGACAGCTACTTGCTGGCGCTGCGCGCGGCGGTGTCCAAGGTAAGTGGTGGGCGATAGTGGGATCGAACCACTGGCTTCCACCGTGTGAAGGTGGCACTCTACCGCTGAGTTAATCGCCCGAACCGGCAATTATAAACAGACAGGCGCTGGCGGGTAAAACCCGCCGTCGTTGAAGCCCTAGGGCGACGTGGGTGCCGAGGCCGGCCAAGCCACCGTTTGGCCACTGGCCTTTTCTACCTCTGCCAGCAGCGCTTGGTGCGCCTGCCATTCCGCCGTGTTGGGCTGCACCACGGGCAACTGCAACTGGCTTAAGTCAAAGGTCGGTTGGCTGGCCTGGTTGGCCACCACGGTACTGGCCGATTCTTGCTCACCGTACAACGCCTCTTGCCCTCGGGTCAACCGAATGTAAACCTCGGCCAAAAGCTCGGCGTCGAGCAAAGCACCGTGCAAGGTGCGCCCAGAATTGTCTACCTCCAGCCGGTCGCACAGGGCATCCAAACTGTTGCGTTTGCCTGGATACTGCTCTTTGGCCAACACCAAGCTATCGATGACCCCATGCACGTGTTCGCTTAGCGGTCCACGCCCCAAGCGCTCGAGCTCCCGGTCTAAAAAGCCCACGTCAAAGGGCGCGTTGTGAATGATGATCTCAGCCCCAGCCAAGTACGCCAAAAGGCTTTCCGCCACGTCGGCAAACTTGGGCTTGTCCGACAGAAATTCACTGGTGATGCCGTGCACCTTCAGTGCATCGGGGTGGCTGTCGCGTTCGGGGTTGATGTAAAGATGCAGATGATGGCCAGTGGGTCGGCGTTGCACCAATTCAACGCAACCGATTTCTAAAATGCGGTCACCGTCTTGCGCCGACAGGCCCGTGGTTTCGGTGTCTAAAACAACTTGTCGCATGCCTCAGTGTAACCACCCAGCTAGTGCTGCTCCTTGGCGTGGTTGATTGAATAGCGCGGAATCTCAACCACCAGGTTTTGCTGTCCCACAATGGCTTGGCAGCTCAGCCGCGAATGTGGCTCCAGCCCCCAGGCCCTATCGAGCAGGTCTTCTTCGTTTTCGTCGAGTTCGCCCAAACTGTTGTAGCCTTCTCGCACCACCACGTGGCAGGTGGTGCAGGCGCACACCATTTCACAGGCGTGTTCAATTTCAATGCCATGGTCAAGCAGCGCTTCGCACACCGAGTCGCCTGGTGTGGCTTCTAAGGTTGTGCCATCAGGGCAATATTCGGGGTGCGGTAACACCTGGATACGCGTCATTTAATCGACTCCACATGCTGCCCGCTTAAAGCTTGGCCAATGGTTTGGTTCATGCGTTGGGCGGCAAAGTCCTCGGTGGCATGGTTAAGTTGCTTAACCGCCTGCTCCAGCGCCTCGGCGTCGGTGGCGCTTTCGGCTTGCGCCGCCAAGTCGTTGGCCAGTTGGTGCAAGGCATGGCGCTGCGCCTCGGGCAACAACGCCCCGTCTTGCGCCAGCGCGCTGTGTGTTGCTTGCACCAGGCGCTTGGCGTCCACTTGGGCTTGCGCCAGCGCCCTGGCCTGCTTGTCGTGTTGCGCTTGGTTAAACCCGTCTTGCAGCATGCGCGCAAGCTCGTCATCCGACAACCCATACGATGGCTTCACCTCAACGCGCGCCACCGTACCAGAGGTTTGCTCAAGCGCCTCCACCTGCAGCAGGCCATCGGCATCCACCGTGAACGTTACCCGAATGCGGGCCGCTCCCGCCGCCATGGGCGGGATGCCCCGAAGTTCAAAACGCGCCAGGCTGCGGCAATCGCTGGCCATGTCACGCTCGCCTTGCACCACGTGCAGCGCCAGCGCCGTTTGTCCGTCTTGAAAAGTGGTGAATTCCTGCGCCTTGGCAATCGGCAAGGTGCTGTTGCGCGGCACAATGGGTTCCACCACCCCGCCCATGGTCTCCAAACCTAGGGTCAGCGGTGTGACGTCCAGCAACAACACGTTGTCGTCCCCCGCGTAACCAGCAAGCTGGTGCGCCTGACGTGCCGCCCCCAAAGCCACCACCTCATCGGGGTTGAGATTGGTTAATGGTTCGGTGCCAAACAACTGTGCCACCGCTTGGCGCACGCTGGGCATGCGTGTCGAGCCCCCCACCATGACCACGCCGTTGATGTCTTGCGGCGACACCTGCGCATCCTTGAGCGCTTGCCGCACGCTTTGCAGCGTGGCTTGGGTTAAAGCTGCGGTGACCTGCGCAAATTCGTTAAGCGTTACCTGCCCCAACGCCTCACCACTGGGTGTCAGCATGGTGGCATGGGGTTGCGCCTCGCTAAGGGCTTCTTTGCAGCGCCGAGCTTGGCGCATCCAGGCGCTGCGCTGCGCCGCATCCCAGGTGCTGGCGCCCAGTTGGTGTTGGCTGATCAGCCAGTCGAGTAGCGCCATGTCGTAATCATCGCCGCCGAGTTGGGTGTTGCCTGCGGTGGCCAGCACCTCAAACAGGCCGCGTTGCAAACGCAGCACCGACACGTCAAACGTGCCACCACCCAAATCAAAGATCACGTACAAACCCTCGCTGCCTTCGTCCAGGCCATAGGCAATGGCCGCGGCTGTGGGTTCGTTGATCAAACGCAGCACATTGATACCAGCCAGTTGGGCGGAATCTTTTGTGGCTTGGCGCTGGGCATCGTCAAAGTAAGCGGGTACGGTGATCACGGCGCCGTAAAGCGCGCTGTCAAAGGTGTCTTCTGCACGTTGGCGCAGTACCGCCAACACCTCAGCGCTCAGTTGCACCGGCGAAAACACGCCGTGGTCGGTCTCAACCGACACCATGCCCTGCCCCGCAAGCAACCGGTAGGGCAGGCGCTCGGGCTGTGGCACATCGGCAAGGCCGCGGCCCATCAAACGCTTAAACGAAGTCACCACCTCGCCAACGGCTTGCACTTGTGCGGCCAGCGCATCGTGCCCCACCACCCGCCCTTGTGCGGTTGCACGCACCGCGCTGGGCAGCAACATGCGCCCTTGGGCGTCTGGCAGGCACTCGGCCACCCCATGCCGCACGGCGGCTACCAGTGAATGGGTGGTGCCTAGGTCGATACCAACCGCCACCCGCCGCTGGTGCGGATCGGGTGATTGCCCTGGCTCGGAAATTTGCAAAAGCATTTACGCCGTCGCCTCCTGTTGCTGGCTGATCTCCGCCATTAACTTTTCTACAAACATCAACGCCCGTACCTGCTCGGCCGCGCGCTGCGCCTGCGGTGGCTGACCGTCCAGCGCTTGGGCCACCTCGTGCCAGCGACGCTGCTGATCGCTTTGCACTTCGTTGCGCAGTGCCTGCAACGCCTGGGCTTGGCCCTGGGCCTCATCCAATTGCTCACGCCACTGCATGTGCTGCATCAACAATTCATGGGGTAAAGCCGCGGAACCGGTTTGCTGCGGGTCATGCCCAGCCAGCTGGCAAAGGTAAACGGCGCGGCTTAACGGGCTACGCAGCCGCGCGTACGCCTCGTTGATGCGCACCGACCACTGCATGGCCAAGCGCTGCGCCGCCTCTCCTTGCCCAACAAATCGATCCGGGTGGCAACGCAGCTGCAACGCATGGCGGGCACGCTCCAGGCTGCTTTGATCAAGCGAAAACTGCAACGGCAACTGGAACAACGCAAAATCGTTGTCGGCAAGGTTCACGATGAAAAGGCGCTGTGGTTAACTACACCCGAAACGATTCACCGCAACCGCAGCGGTCGCGCTCGTTTGGGTTAATAAAGCGAAAGCCCTCATTCAGCCCCTCGCGGACAAAGTCCAGCTCGGTGCCGTCTAGGTAGGTAAGGCTTTTGGGGTCGATCAATACCTGTACCCCGTGGCTCACAAAAACTTGGTCTTCGGGTCTGGCCTCATCGGCGTACTCCAGCTGATAAGCCAAGCCCGAGCAACCCGTGGTTTTAACACCCAAGCGCACGCCCACCCCTTTGCCACGTTGCTTCAGGTAGCGGCTGACATGACGCGCAGCCGCCTCACTCAGGGTCACCCCTTGTGCGGTCATGGCGTCGGTGGTCATTACGCGCCTTCCTTGGCGTTGTGCTTGGCGCGGTAGTCGTTAACCGCGGCTTTGATCGCGTCTTCCGCCAAAATTGAGCAGTGCACCTTTACTGGAGGCAGCGCCAATTCTTCGGCAATTTGACTGTTTTGAATGGCACTGGCTTGATCAAGGGTTTTACCCTTAACCCACTCAGTAACCAACGAGCTCGACGCAATCGCCGAACCGCAACCATAGGTTTTAAAGCGCGCCTCTTGAATCACACCAGTGGCCGGGTCAACCTTGATTTGCAGCTTCATCACATCGCCGCAGGCCGGGGCACCCACCATACCGGTGCCCACGCTGTCGTCGCCTTTGTCAAAACTGCCCACGTTGCGCGGGTTTTCGTAGTGGTCAATGACTTTGTCTGAATAGGCCATAAGGTCGTTCTCCGATCTTGCAACTTGGGGTTAATGCGCCGCCCACTGAATGGTGGATAAATCAATACCTTCCTTCACCATTTCCCATAGTGGCGACAACTCGCGCAGCTTTTGCACGTTCTCGGTGATCGCCGAGACCGCGTAATCGATTTGCTCTTCCGTGGTCCAGCGGCCTATGGTGATGCGCAGGCTGCTGTGAGCCAGCTCGTCGCTGCGACCCAAGGCGCGCAACACGTAGCTGGGCTCCAGGCTGGCCGAGGTACAGGCCGAACCGCTGGAAACCGCCAAGCCTTTGATCCCCATGATGAGCGATTCGCCCTCAACGTAGTTGAAGCTCATGTTCACGTTGTGCGGTACGCGCTGGGTGGGGTGGCCGTTGAGGTAAGACGCCTCAATCTGCCCCAAACCCGTTAGCAACCGGTCGTGCAGTTGCTGGATGCGCACCGTTTCTTGCGCCATTTCGCTTTGCGCAATGGCGTAGGCCGCGCCCATGCCCACGCACTGGTGGGTGGGCAGCGTGCCCGAGCGCATGCCGCGCTCATGCCCGCCACCGTGCATTTGGGCTTCAATTCGAACGCGTGGCTTGCGCCGCACGTACAACGCACCAATGCCCTTGGGGCCGTAGGTTTTGTGCGCCGTCAGGCTCATCAAATCCACCGGCAAGGTGCGCAAATCAATGGCAACCCGCCCGGTGGCTTGGGCGCCGTCAACGTGAAACACCACACCTTTTTCACGGCACAGCGCGCCAATACCGGCTATGTCTTGCACCACGCCGATTTCGTTGTTCACCATCATCACGCTCACCAACACGGTGTCGGGGCGAATCGCTTGGCGCAGCGCCTCAAGCGACACCAAGCCGTCTTCTTGAACGTCAAGGTAAGTGACTTCAAAGCCCTGGCGCTCCAGTTCGCGGCAGGTATCAAGCACCGCTTTGTGCTCGGTTTTTACCGTGATGAGGTGCTTGCCCTTGGACTGATAAAAGTGTGCCGCGCCTTTGATGGCGAGGTTATCGGACTCGGTGGCACCGCTGGTCCAAACAATTTCTCTGGGGTCTGCGCCAACCAAACTGGCCACTTGCTCACGGGCTTGCTCGACCGCGCGCTCGGCCTCCCAGCCCCAGGCGTGGCTGCGCGAGGCTGGATTGCCGTGGTGTTCGTAAAGCCACGGAATCATGGCCTCTACCACCCGTGGGTCGCACGGGTTGGTGGAACTGTAGTCGAGATAAATAGGGAAATGGGGTGTGCTGCTCATGTGGGTTTCTCGGCTTTTAGCCTTTGGCCGCCGCGGTGCCCAAGGCAAACACCGAGTTCGGGCCCGTGGCACGGATGGGCTTGAGCGCCGGGTTGGCAGCCATGGTGCGCTTGACCGAGGTGGGTTGCTCCACCACCACGCCTTTGGCGAGCTGGTCGTCTACCAGTTTTTGCAGCGTAATGGAATCCAGAAAGTCCACCATGCGGGCGTTTAATGAAGCCCACAGCTCGTGCGTCATGCAGCGGTTGCCCTCACCGTGGCAGTCTTGTTTGCCACCGCACTGGGTGGCGTCCAGCGGCTCATCAACCGAGATGATGATGTCTGCCACCGTGATTTCTGGCGCCACCCGCGCCAAACGGTAGCCGCCACCTGGGCCGCGCACCGATTCCACCAAATGGTGGCGGCGCAGTTTGCCAAACAGCTGCTCCAGGTAAGAAAGCGAAATCCGCTGCCGCTGGCTGATTGCCGCCAACGTAACCGGCCCGCCGCTTTCACGCAAGGCCAAATCAATCATGGCCGTGACCGCGAATCTGCCTTTCGTTGTAAGTCGCATGGGTTCACCCTTTCGCTATTCCGATTAATACAGTCAAGTATAGCAGAAAAACCCACCAAAACGCTCAAGTAAACCCCTAAGCGGCGCGGGGTTGCCTCGGACTGCCCTGCCCCATGCCCAACAACCGGCTGCGCAGGCGCTGCAATTGGTCACGGGCTTGCGCGGCTTGCTCAAATTCAAGTTGCCGGGCGTGTTGCAGCATGTTTTTCTCTACCCGCTTGATTTCTCGCGCCAACGCCACCTCGTCCAACCCGTCCACCACGTCTTGCTGCGATTGGGCACGGGCCACGCGCTCGGCCTCGGCTTGGGATTTCTCGCTGTACACACCCTCGATCAAGTCCTTGACCCGCTTCACCACGCCTCGTGGCTCAATGCCATGCTCGGCGTTAAAGGCCATTTGCTTGGCGCGCCGACGTTCGGTTTCGTCCATGGCGCGCCGCATGGAGTCGGTGATGCGATCGGCGTACAGAATCGCGGCTCCTTCAACGTGGCGTGCGGCGCGCCCTATGGTTTGTATCAACGAGCGCTCGGAGCGCAAAAAGCCTTCTTTGTCGGCGTCCAAAATCGCCACCAGCGACACCTCGGGAATATCCAAGCCTTCGCGCAGCAAATTAATGCCCACCAACACGTCAAAGCTGCCAAGGCGCAGATCGCGCACAATTTCAACGCGTTCCACGGTGTCGATGTCGCTGTGCAAGTAGCGCACACGCACGCCGTTTTCCGCCAAATAATCGGTCAGTTGTTCAGCCATGCGTTTGGTGAGCGTGGTCACCAGCACACGTTGCTCGCGTTGCACGCGCTGGCGGATTTCCTGCAACACATCGTCCACCTGCTCGGTGGCGGGACGCACCTCAACCGCTGGGTCCACCAAGCCCGTGGGGCGCACCACCTGCTCCACCACCTGTCCGGCACGTTTCGATTCGTAGTCCGCTGGCGTGGCCGACACAAACACCGTTTGCCGCATGCGCTGCTCAAATTCCGCCAGCTTAAGCGGCCGGTTGTCCAGCGCGCTGGGCAAGCGAAAACCGTATTCCACCAACGTGGTTTTACGCGCGTGGTCGCCGTTGTACATGCCCGAGAACTGCCCCATGGTGACGTGGCTTTCGTCAACAAACATCAACGCGTCAGCCGGCAGGTAGTCAACCAGGGTCGAAGGTGGCTCACCAGGCGCCGTGCCCGCCAAGTGCCGTGAATAATTTTCAATGCCCTTGCAATGCCCCACCTCGGTCAGCATTTCCAGGTCAAAACGCGTGCGCTGCTCCAAGCGCTGCGCCTCAACCAGTTTGTTCATGCCGGTCAGCTCGGCCAAGCGCTGCTTGAGTTCAAGTTTGATGCCTTCCACCGCGCTTAACACCTGCTCGCGCGGCGTCACGTAGTGGCTGCGGGGGTACACCGTGAAACGCTTGAGGCTTTGGGTGACCTCGCCAGTTAGCGGGTCAAGCAAGCGCAAGGCTTCCACCTCGTCGTCAAACAGCTCAATACGCACCGCCATCTCGGCATGCTCGGCCGGAAAAATATCGATGGTGTCGCCACGCACCCGAAACGTACCACGGGCAAAATCCATGTCGTGGCGCATGTATTGCATGCGCACCAGTTGCCCAATGATGTCGCGCTGGTCCACGCGATCGCCGGTGCGCAGCGTCATGACCATTTGGTGGTAGCTTTGGGGGTTGCCAATGCCGTAAATGGCCGATACCGACGCCACAATAATCACGTCGCGCCGCTCCAATAAGCTTTTGGTGCACGACAGGCGCAGCTGCTCAATGTGCTCGTTGATGGCCGAGTCTTTTTCGATAAACAAATCGCGTTGCGGCACGTACGCTTCGGGCTGGTAGTAGTCGTAGTAGCTCACAAAGTATTCCACCGCGTTGCGCGGAAAAAACTCTCGAAACTCCGAATACAACTGTGCCGCCAACGTTTTGTTGTGCGCAAACACAATGGCTGGCCGGCCCATGCGCGCAATCACCTGGGCCATGGTGTAGGTTTTGCCCGAGCCCGTTACACCAAGCAGGGTTTGATAGGCCTCACCATCTTGCAGGCCCTGCACCAAGCTGCTAATCGCCGCGGGCTGATCCCCCGCCGCCGGAAACGGCTCAAACAGCTCAAAAGGTGAGTCTTCGAACTGCACAAAACGACCGTCGCTGCTCACGCCATCTCCCCAAACCCAAACCGCCAGTGTAGCCAGCCCCCCTCGTACCTGCGCCGGGCGCGGTCTCCCGGGCGCTACAATTCCAGGGTGGAATAAGGGGGTATTGCGCTCCCGCACCCAAGGGCAAAGCGATGAACCGGCGTTGTTTTGCCCGTTTTTTCTAGGCCAGCGGGCCCTTGAGCCCACCATAGGTGAACCAGAATGTCATTATTTTCTGCCGTTGACATGGCACCACGCGACCCTATCTTGGGTCTAAACGAACAATTCGCCGCCGACCCCAACCCCAACAAGGTGAACCTGGGGGTGGGGGTGTATTACGACGACGCGGGCAAACTGCCCTTGCTGGCCTGTGTCAAGGCCGCCGAGGTGCAGTTGGGCGCCAGCGCCAAGCCCCGCGGCTACCTGCCCATGGAGGGCATTGCGGCCTACGATGGCGCCGTTAAAACCCTGGTGTTCGGGGCCGGGAGCGAGCCTTTGCAAGCCAACCGCGTGGCCACTGTGCAGGCGCTGGGCGGCACCGGTGCGCTGCGGTTGGGGGCAGACTTGTTGCACCAAATGGGCGGCCGACACGCCCTTATTTCCAACCCGAGCTGGGAAAACCACCGGGGCATTTTTCAGCGCGCCGGGTTTGCGGTAGACAGCTACGCGTACTACAACGCGGCCGAGCAAGGCCTGGATTTTGCCGGTATGGTGCAGTCATTGCGCTCGGCCGCGCCGGGCACGGTGGTGGTGCTGCACGCTTGCTGCCACAACCCCACCGGCTACGACCTAAGCCCGCAGCAATGGCAGGCAGTGGTTGACGTGGTGAAAGAACGCCAGTTGGTGCCCTTTTTAGATATGGCGTACCAGGGCTTTCGCGACAGCATTGAAGCCGACGGTGCCGCGGTGCACGCCTTTGTTGGCGCGGGGGTTGACTGCCTGGTGGCGACTTCGTTTTCTAAATCGTTCAGTTTGTACGGCGAGCGGGTGGGTGCACTCAGCGTGGTGTGCGCCGACGCCGACGAGGCCACCAAGGTCTTGTCGCAGCTCAAGGTTATTGTGCGCACCAACTACTCCAATCCCCCCACCCATGGTGCCGCACTGGTCTCCACGGTGCTGGGCACGCCGGAGCTGCGCCAACAGTGGGAAAGCGAGCTTGGTGCCATGCGTGACCGCATCAAGGCCATGCGCACGGCCTTGGTGCAAGGCTTGGCGCAAGCTGGCGTAACCCAAGACATGAGCTTTATCACGCAGCAAGCCGGTATGTTCAGTTACAGCGGCCTGTCCAGCGAGCAAATGCAGCGCCTGCGCACCGAATTTGGGGTGTACGGCGTGAACTCAGGGCGTATTTGCGTGGCGGCACTTAACACCGGCAACATTGAACACGTTTGCCAAGCGATTGCAACGGTCATGAAGTGTCAGCCAGCGGTGGTATAACCCATACGTTGCTTCAACACCAAGTAGGTTCAGTTCATGCTCTATCAAATTTACGACGCCCAACGCACCCTGATGGAGCCATTCGCCGATTTGGCCCAAGCCACGGCCAAGTTCTACTCCAATCCGCTGTCACCGCTGAGCCAGCTGCCGTTCTCGCAACGCGTGGCGGCAGGGTACGAGTTGCTTTATCGCTTGGGCAAAGACTACGAAAAGCCTGCTTTTGGTATACACAACATAACCATTGGCGCCACCGACGTGGCAATTCAAGAACGGGTGGAGCTGGATCGACCGTTTTGTGAGTTGCGGCGCTTTAAACGCTTTTGTGACAACGTGGATACCCTGGAGCGCCTTAAGCAACACGCGCCGGTGTTGGTGGTGGCACCGCTGTCGGGGCACTACGCCACGCTGCTGCGCGATACGGTGCGTAGTTTGCTGCACGACCACAAGGTTTACATCACCGATTGGCGCAACGCCCGCACGGTGCCTGTAGACCAAGGTGAGTTCACCTTAGACGACTACGTTAACTACATCCAGCAATTCATTCGCCACCTGCAAGCCCAGTATGGCGTGTGTCATGTGATCAGCGTGTGCCAGCCCACGGTGCCGGTGCTGGCTGCGGTTTCGCTGATGGCCGCGCGCGGCGAACCCACGCCAAGCAGCATGGTAATGATGGGTGGCCCCATTGACGCACGCCGCTCGCCCACAGCGGTGAACACGCTGGCCACCAACCGCAGCATTGAATGGTTTCGTGCCAACGTCATCTACCGTGTGCCCACCACTTTCGCGGGCGCCGACCGGCTGGTTTACCCCGGCTTTTTGCAACACGCCGGCTTTGTTGCCATGAACCCCGACCGGCACGCGCAAAGCCACTTTGATTACTTTATGCAACTCATCCGTGGCGACGATGGCAGCGCCGAATCGCATCGTCAGTTTTACGATGAATACAACGCGGTGCTCGACATGGACGCGGCGTACTACTTGCAAACCATTGAAACCGTGTTTCAAAAATTCTCGTTGGTGCAAGGCTCGTGGGACGTGCTTAGCGAGAGCGGCAAACTTGAGCGCGTCAAGCCGCAAACCATTAAAAACAGTGCGCTGTTCACCATTGAAGGGGAGCTCGATGACATCTCGGGCTCTGGTCAAACGCAGGCGGCGCATGACCTATGCAAGGGCCTAAAGGCCACACAGCGTCAACACCTGGAGGTGCCAGGTGCCGGGCACTACGGTATTTTCAGCGGCAAACGCTGGCGCAGTGTGGTGTACCCAGCGGTGCAGCGGTTCATCGCCCACCACCACGCCCAAGCGATTTAGCGCAACGCGCCCCTGGCCTGCCGTGCGTGATGCACTGACCCAACGCCTGCATCAGGCCCTGCCACAAACCCAATGCCAGCGCTGCGGCTACCCAGATTGCCTGGGTTACGCCCAGGCCATGGCCGCAGGCGAAGCAAACATCAATCGCTGCCCACCGGGCGGCATGGAGGGTGTGCGGCGTTTGGCCGAACTCACTGGCCAAGCGCCCCTTGCGCTTGACCCAAGCTGCGGCGCCGAACAGCAACGCGAGGTGGCGGTGATTGATGAGGCATGGTGCATTGGCTGCACCCTGTGCATAGAGGCTTGCCCCGTGGACGCCATTGCTGGCGCCAACAAACGCATGCACACCGTTGCCGAGGCCCTTTGCACAGGCTGCGCTCTATGCTTACCCCCATGCCCAGTGGATTGCATTGCGATGCTGCCGGTTACCTCCAACACCGGCTGGAGCGCTTGGTCCAACGATCAAGCCAGTCAAGCCTTGCAGCGCTACACCACGCACCAAGCACGGCTGGATCGCCAACCAATTGAAACCGCCAAACGCCATGTGAGTGAGCTGCAAGACAAAGCTCAGGCGCTGCCCACCGACCCAGCGCTGGACCACCCCGAGGACGCACGCAAACGCGCCATCGTGGCCGCCGCGTTGGCCAAGGCGCAGGCCAAGCTGCAAAAACCAGGTTAAGCGCTCGTGCCGCCCAACGCGGCGCGTACATCGGGCGGCGCCTGCACCAGTTCAATCAGCACGCCCTCACCCGACAAGGGCCATGCGTCGCTCGCCCTAGGGTGGATAAAACAAATATCGTGCCCTGCCGCGCCACGCCGAATGCCACCCGGTGCCATACGCACCCCTTGCTCGGTTAGCCACTGTACAGCGGCAGGCAAATGGTTCAGCGGTGTGGTGTGAACCGCTGGTTTGCGATTCGCATCCAGCGGTTGCATCAGATCCACCTCCACTTGCCACGGGCCGATGCCCAAAGCACAAATGTCTTCATCCACGTTTTCGCGTTCGCTGCGAAAGGTGCCGGTCACCGGCAAACCCAAGGTGTCTACCCACAGCTGACGCAGGCGTTGTTTGTCCGCCCCGCCGATGGCGATTTGTTGCAAGCCCAGCACCTTGAATGGACGCGTGGTCATGCCGCAAACTCCACAATCGGTTGATCCACGGTGAGTGAATCACCCACCTGCGCCAATACCTTGGCCACCACACCATCGGCGGTGGCCAGCAAGGCGTTTTCCATCTTCATGGCTTCAATCACGGCCACGCGCTCGCCGGCTTGCACGCGCTGCCCCACTTGCACCGCCACATCGGTCAGCAACCCCGGCATGGGCGAGAGCACAAAGCGGCTCATGTCCGGCGGCGCTTTATGCGGCATCAAGCGCTGCAACTCGGCCATGCGCGGCGAGATCACCATGGCTTCTAACTTGGCGCCGTTATGCTGCACCACCAACGCCAGCGGATTACGCGGCGTTCCGCGCTCCACCTGAGCCGCAAACGCTTGCCCATTGCATTCACCCTGAATCAGCACCTCGCTTAGGCGCGCGTGGCTGGTGATTTCATAGTCTTTGCCTTTTACCTGCACCCTTGCATAACCACGTTCACCTACAAATTCGTCGACATGCACCGGGGTGTAGGCGTGATCGCCGCCAGGGCTGAGCGCAATCACCGTGTAGTCTTTGCCGATCTTGACGCCGTAACCCGGCAATTGACCCGAAATACCTGCGCTGCGCTCACGCGACTTGCGCCTAACAAACGCCGCCAAGGCCAACAAAAAATCGGGATCGTCGTGCGTGACGTCTTGCGAATTAAAGCCCTGGGCGTAATGTTGGCCAATGAATCCGGTGTTGAATTGCCCAGATACAAAATTGGGGTGCGCCAGTAGCGCCGATTGAAACGGGATGTTGCTGCTGATGCCCCGAATCACAAAGGCATTGAGCGCGGCGCGCATACGGGCCACCGCGTCTTGGCGGTCGCGCCCATAAACGATCAGTTTGGCGATCATCGAGTCGTAATGCATCGAGATTTCACCCCCTTCAAACACGCCCGTATCCACGCGTACGCCATAACCCGTGCCGGGCTCGCCTTGCACCAAATCGGCACTGGGCGGATGAAACCGCGTCAAGCGCCCGGTGCTGGGCAAAAAGTTTCTGAATGGGTCCTCGGCGTTGATCCGGCACTCCATGGCCCAGCCATGCCGCTTCACGTCTTCTTGCTTGATCGCCAGCGGCTCACCCGCTGCCACGCGAATCATTTGCTCCACCAAATCAAGACCCGTCACGCACTCGGTTACGGGGTGTTCCACCTGCAGCCGGGTATTCATCTCTAAAAAATAAAACGATTGATCTTTGCCCACCACAAACTCAACCGTTCCTGCGCTTTGGTAGTTCACCGCCTTGGCCAGTGCCACGGCCTGCGCGCCCATGGCCTCGCGCGTGTCATTGGAAATAAACGGCGACGGGGCCTCTTCAATCACTTTTTGGTGGCGGCGTTGAATGGAGCATTCACGCTCATTCAGGTGGATCACGTGACCATGGGCATCGCCCAACACCTGAATTTCGATATGTCTGGGTTCTTCGACAAATTTTTCAATGAACACGCGGTCATCGCCAAAACTGTTACGCGCTTCGTTACGGCAGGCGGTAAACCCTTCATGGGCTTCTTGGTCGTTGTAGGCCACGCGCAAGCCCTTGCCACCGCCACCAGCAGAAGCCTTGATCATCACCGGGTAGCCAATGTCGCGTGCGATGGCAACGGCCCGCTCGGCGTCTTCAATGGGCTCGTTGTGCCCCGGAATGGTGTTCACACCCGCTTGCTGCGCCAAACGCTTGGATGCAATTTTGTCGCCCATGGCGGCAATGGCTGGGTGCTTGGGACCAATGAACACCAAACCCGCGTCCTCAACCTGCTTGGCAAAGGCCTCGTTTTCCGACAAAAACCCATACCCCGGGTGAATCGCCTCGGCGCCAGTTTGCGCACACGCCTCAATCAGCCGGTCGGCCCGCAAGTAGGAGTCGCTGGAAGCCGCCCCGCCAATATGTACCGCCTCATCGGCTAACTTGACGTGGCGCGCCTCGCGGTCGGCGTCAGAGTAAACCGCCACCGTGGCAATACCCATGCGACGGGCTGTGGCCATCACACGGCAGGCAATCTCCCCCCGATTGGCAATCAATATTTTTTTAAACATTGCAGTGGCTCCGCGTTTTACAGTGGAATGTTGCCGTGCTTACGCCACGGGTTTTCTAACTTTTTATTTTTTAGCATCACCAAACTGCGGCATATCCGCTGCCGGGTTTCGTGCGGCAAGATCACATCGTCAATGTAGCCGCGTGCCCCCGCCACAAACGGGTTGGCAAAGCGCTGCTTGTATTCGGCCTCGCGCGCGGCCAATTTTTCTGGGTCGGACTTGTCTTGCCGAAAAATAATTTCCACCGCTCCCTTGGCGCCCATCACGGCAATTTCAGCGTTGGGCCAGGCAAAGTTCACGTCGCCGCGCAGGTGTTTAGAGGCCATCACGTCGTAAGCACCGCCGTATGCCTTACGGGTGATCACGGTGATTTTGGGCACCGTCGCCTCGGCGTAGGCATACAACAACTTCGCGCCGTGTTTGATGATTCCACCAAACTCCTGCGACGTGCCTGGCATGAACCCGGGCACATCAACAAACGTGACCACGGGTATGCCAAAGGCGTCACAAAAACGCACAAAACGCGCCGCTTTTATGCTGCTCTTGATATCCAAGCAACCCGCCAGCACCAACGGTTGGTTGCCCACAATGCCCACGGTTTGACCCTGCATGCGGGCAAAACCAATCAAGATGTTCTTGGCGTAATCCGGCTGCAGTTCAAAAAAGTCGCCGTCGTCCACCACCTTCACAATCAGCTCATGCATGTCATAAGCCTTGTTTGGGTTGTCTGGCACCAATGTGTCTAGGCTAGGCTCGGCGCGCTCGGCTGGGTCACCGCTTGGCCGCACCGGCGCAGGCTCTCGGTTGTTCAGCGGCAGGTAGTTGTAGAGCCGCCTAAGCATAAGCAGCGCCTGCACATCGTCATCAAACGCCAAATCGGCCACGCCACTGCGGGTGGTGTGCGTGATTGCACCGCCCAGCTCCTCGGCCGAGACGCTTTCATGGGTCACGGTTTTTACCACCTCAGGGCCGGTCACAAACATGTACGAACTGTCTTTGACCATAAAAATAAAGTCGGTCATGGCGGGTGAATACACCGCCCCACCCGCGCTGGGCCCCATGATGAGAGAAATTTGTGGCACCACGCCTGAGGCCAGCACGTTGCGTTGAAACACCTCGGCGTAGCCACCCAGCGACGCCACACCCTCTTGAATCCGCGCACCACCGGAATCATTTAGGCCAATCACCGGGGCGCCAACCTTCATGGCCTGATCCATGATTTTGCAAATTTTCTCAGCGTGCGCCTCAGACAGCGCGCCGCCAAACACCGTAAAGTCTTGGCTGTACACAAACACCAAGCGCCCGTTGATCATGCCGTAGCCCGTTACCACGCCGTCGCCTGGAATTTTTTGCTGCTCCATACCAAAATCGGCGCAGCGGTGCTCCACAAACATATCCCACTCTTCAAAGCTGCCTTCGTCAAGCAGCACCTCCAAGCGCTCACGTGCCGTTAACTTGCCCTTGGCGTGTTGCGCCTCAATGCGGCGTTCACCGCCCCCGAGCCTGGCCGCGGCGCGGCGCCGTTCAAGTTCTTGCAGGATGTCTTGCATGATGGGTATTCCTTTAACGCTTTCCTGTTTGTGCGGCCAGCAGACGCCTTGCCGCGGTGGATGCCGGCACCAAGCCCTGCGCCACCTGTGCTTCGATTGCAGCCAGTTCGTGCCGTACCGCAGGATGCGCATGAAAAGCGCGGCGCAACCCAGCGTCCACGCGATCCCACATCCATGCCAGCGCCTGGTGGCGTCGCTTACGCTCGATGTGATGGCCTTGTTGATGGGCCCGATAGCGGGCCACAGCGGCCCAAAAATCTTCCAAGCCGTGACCATGCAAGGCCGATAACTGCAACACCTCGGGCTTGGGGCCTGCTTCGTCGGCGTGCCCCAGCCCCAGCAACCGCACCGATGAAGTGAGCGTAGCCTGCGCTCGCATGGCGGCGTCGGGGTCAAGGTCGGCCTTGTTCACAACAATCATGTCGGCCAACTCCATGACGCCTCGCTTAATGGCCTGTAAATCGTCGCCCGCGTTGGGCAACTGCAGCAACACGAACATGTCGGTCATGTTCGCTACGGCACTCTCGCTTTGCCCCACGCCCACGGTTTCTACCAACACCACGTCGTAACCGCCTACCTCACACACCAGCATGGCCTCACGCGTGGCTTCGGCCACACCGCCTAGGTTGCCGCGCGCAGGACTTGGCCGAATAAACGCCTGCGGGCTCACCGATAAGCGCTCCATGCGTGTCTTGTCACCCAAAATGCTGCCGCCCGAAACCGAAGACGAAGGGTCCACCGCCAGCACCGCCACACGGTGCCCGCGTTCAATCAAAAAAAGGCCCAAAGCCTCGATAAACGTTGACTTACCCACCCCCGGCACGCCACTGAGACCGAGACGAAACGCCGCCCCGCTCAACGGCTGAACGGCAGCCAGCAGCGCATCGGCCGGCTCGCGGTGCTCGGCCTTGGACGATTCAAGCAAGGTGATTGCTTTAGCCAGCGCACGTCGCCTTGCCTCCGGCGAGCCCTGCTGCAAAGCCTGCACCCACGCCTCTGGGCTCACACCACAGCCTTTTTGATGTGCTCCAACACGTCTTTGGCACTGGCCGGAATCGGTGTACCTGGGCCGTAAATGCCTTTCACACCGGCCTCATACAAAAAATCGTAGTCTTGCTTGGGGATCACCCCCCCTACAAACACAATGATGTCGCCCGCACCTTGTGCCTTTAGGGCTTGCACAATCGCGGGCACCAGGGTTTTGTGACCCGCCGCCAAGGTAGAAATACCCACGGCGTGCACGTCGTTTTCAATCGCTTGCCGCGCGCACTCTTCGGGGGTTTGGAACAACGGCCCCATGTCCACATCGAAACCCAAGTCGGCGTACGCCGTGGCCACCACCTTGGCGCCACGGTCGTGCCCGTCTTGGCCAAGTTTGGCCACCATCAAACGCGGGCGTCGGCCGTGTTGTGCGGCGAAGTCGGCAATTTCACTTTGCAGTTGCGCCCACCCTTGGGCGCTGTCGTAGGCTTGTGCGTACACCCCGGTCACCTTTTGTGTGTCGGCCCTGTGGCGGCCAAAAACTGTCTCCAGCGCCGCCGATACCTCACCCACGGTGGCGCGGCGGCGCATGGCTTCAATGCTTAGTTCAAACAAGTTGCCTTGCCCACTTTCGGCCGCCTGCGTCAGCGCCTCAAGCGCCTGCGTCACAGCCGCAGCGTTGCGCGTGGCCCTTAGTTTTTCTAGGCCAGCCACCTGCCCTTGGCGTACTTTGTGGTTGTCAACCTCCAGCACCTCCACCGGATCCTCTTGGTTGGCGCGGTACTTGTTGACGCCCACAATCACGTCTTGACCACTGTCTATACGCGCTTGCTTTTGGGCGGCGCTGGCTTCAATTTTGAGTTTGGCCCAGCCAGATTCCACCGCCCGTGTCATGCCGCCCATGGCGTCCACCTCTTCAATGATGGCCCACGCCTTATCGGCCATGTCTTGGGTGAGTTTTTCCATCATGAACGAGCCGGCCCACGGGTCAACCACACGGGTGATGTGACTCTCTTCTTGCAGAATCAACTGGGTGTTGCGCGCAATCCGCGACGAAAACTCGGTGGGTAGCGCAATCGCCTCGTCAAAGCTGTTGGTGTGCAAACTTTGGGTGCCACCAAACACCGCCGCCATGGCCTCAATGGTGGTGCGCACAATGTTGTTGTAAGGCTCTTGCTCAGTAAGCGACCAGCCCGACGTTTGGCTATGGGTGCGCAGCATCAGGCTCTTGGGCTGCTTGGCGCCAAAGCCTTGCATGATCTTCGCCCACAGCAAGCGCGCGGCGCGCATCTTGGCAATCTCCAAGTAAAAGTTCATGCCCACCGCCCAAAAGAACGACAAGCGGCCAGCAAACTCGTCCACATCCAGTCCGCGATCCAGCGCAGTTTGCACGTATGCCTTGCCATCGGCCAGGGTAAAGGCCAGCTCCAACGCTTGATTGGCACCGGCTTCTTGCATGTGATAGCCCGAAATTGAAATGGAATTGAATTTCGGCATGGCGCGGCTGGTGTAGGCAATGATGTCGCCAATGATGCGCATGCTGGGCTCGGGCGGGTAAATATAGGTGTTGCGCACCATGAATTCTTTAAGAATGTCGTTTTGTATCGTGCCCGACAGCTGCTCTTGCGCCACCCCCTGCTCTTCGGCTGCCACCACATACCCGGCCAGCACCGGCAACACCGCGCCGTTCATGGTCATGGAGACCGACACCTGATCCAACGGGATGTCTTGGAACAGCACCTTCATGTCCTCCACCGAATCGATGGCAACCCCGGCCTTGCCCACATCCCCGGTTACGCGTGGGTGATCGGAGTCGTAGCCGCGGTGCGTGGCCAAATCAAATGCCACCGATACGCCTTGAGCGCCCGATTGCAAGGCTTGCCGATAAAACGCGTTGGACTCCTGCGCGGTAGAAAAGCCTGCGTACTGACGGATCGTCCACGGCCGAACGGTGTACATGGTGGCCTGCGGGCCGCGCACAAAAGGTGCAAAGCCAGGCAAGGTGTTGGCGTGCGGCAAGCCCTCAAGGTCGGCGGCTGTGTACAAGGGCTTGACCTCAAGGCCCTCCGGCGTGTGCCACGTCAGGTCGTCCAGCGGTTTGCCTTTAAGCGAACGCTGGGCCGCAGCCTCCCAGTCGGCCAGGGTAGGAATGTGGAACGACGGTTTCGACATGGTCTTGTGTCTATTTGGGTACAGTTCGGCGATTGTATCGGCAATAATTATGAATTCAAAATTAAAAATGCCATAAAATCGACGGCATGACGCTCGACACCTTGCCCCGACGTGCGCTGTATCAAGACGTAGCCGACGCCTTGCGTCAGCAAATATTTGCCGGCCAGCTCAACCCCGGTGACTGGCTGGACGAATCGCGGCTCACCCAAGACCTAGGCATTTCGCGCACGCCATTACGCGAGGCGATTAAGCTGCTCGCGGCCGAGGGGCTGGTGACCATGAAGCTGCGCCGCGGCGCGTACGTTACTGAAACCAGCGAACGTGACTTGCGCGAGGTTTACCACCTATTGGCGCTGCTCGAGGCCGACGCCGCCGCCACCGTGGCCCAAACCGCCACCGCCACCGAATTGGCGGGCCTACAGGCTTTGCACCGGCAGTTGTCGCAGGCCAGCAACGACCAAGAAACTTTTTTTCGTATCAACGAAGCGTTTCACACCCGCGTGCTTGATATTGCCAACAACCGCTGGCGTAACCAATTGGTGGCCGACTTACGTAAAGTTATGAAGCTCAATCGCCATCACTCGCTGTTGCGTTCGGGGCGGCTGCGCGAGTCGTTGGCGGAGCACCAAGCGATTGTGGATGCGCTTATGGCGCGCGACCCAAGCCAGGCCACCCAGGCTGTACAAACCCACTTTGCCAATGGCCTACGGGCGGCGCAACCAACGGTGCAAACTAGCGGCTCTGCCCTGGCCGCGTAACCAGCGCCACACCACCCAAAATCAACACACCACCGACCAGGTGAAACCAACCGAGCCGCTCGTCCAGCGTCAGCCAGCCCATGAGCGCTGTGTACAAAGGCCCAAGGTACAACGCCGCGGCGGTTCGGCTCGCCCCCAACACGCGCTGCGCCCACCCGTACAGCCAATAAGCCCCCAAACCAGGCACCAAGGCCGTTAACGCCATCAAGCCCCAGGCCATGGCACCCACCGGTGGGGTATGCGCCAAGGTAAGCTCCCATAGCGCAAACGGCAGCA
>RFXW01000211.1 GCA_009921245.1 Candidatus Fonsibacter lacus
CGCGCTACAACTGGAGCAGCTACTACGCCCTGGCGGTGATTGAGTTGGGCAAGGCGGTCGAGCATGCTGTGAGTAATAACTCACCATAGCGCTAACGCGCCGCCTCTTCCCGGTGCTGCCAAGCCCTTGGGTGCGCCTCTCGCTCACATGTCACCGCTGCAGGATCGATGCTCCGCCAAATGGCAGCGCCACACCACGCTGTCTCGACCCACTGCATACCCCACCCATCGCCGCCAGCAGCCCAGCGTTGTTGTACGGCGGCGGCCGGGTGGCGATAACGGTTGCGATAGCCCGCCTGCGCAACCACCCAATCAGGACGCAGGGCATCCAGCCATTCAACGCTGTTGGCACTTTGGCTACCGTGGTGACTGGCCATCACCAAGCGGTTCGCGGCCCCGACGTGTTGCCATTGCCCCATTGTTAGGGCGTCAGCACGCCGGGACAGCACCGCCACCTCAGCCGCTTGCGTCATGTCACCCGTGAGCCAAATCGCCTGCGCCGCATTGCTGACTCGCAACACACACGATAGACCGTTGCGTCGCTTGGGCACATCCGCCAACCACGCGGGCTCAAGGTCGTCACCAAAGGTTGCAGGCTCGGGGCTCATCACCTCAAACAGAACACCATCCCACACCCATTGCACGCCCGCTTGACAAGCGGTCCACGGCGGCAACGGGCCCGCCAACGGGTATGGCAAATCACTGGCGGGAAAGTTCGCCAATACATCGGCCACTCGGGCCACGGGTGAAGCCAGGAGGGCAGTTGCACCCCCTACGTGATCGGTGTCAGCATGGCTCAAAACCACCCGATTCAGCGGGGTCTGGTTGCGTGAGAGGTAAGGCAAAACAACCTGCTCACCGACGTCATACCCACTGCGATAGCGGGCTCCCGCATCAAACAATAACGTGTGCGTCGCGGTACTAACCAGAATCGCACTGCCCTGCCCCACATCAAAAACCAAAGCCTCAAACTCATTCTCAGCAGGGCGGGCTGGCGTGTACAACGCGACCGGCAGCAACACGGCAAACATGAGCGCTTGGCCCACGCGGTGCGGCCACTGCATAGCCAACATCAACCAAGCGGCGATGGCAACCGCCAACGGCAGCGGCAACGCAGCGGGTTGCCACAAGCCAAGCGGCGCAGCCACCGCCCACGCCA
>RFXW01000212.1 GCA_009921245.1 Candidatus Fonsibacter lacus
AGTCGAATTGTTCGAATCGGAACTCGGCACCCCATCGACCGGAGTACGTGCCGAGTCGACTCGCACGATCCGAGACCGGCACCGTCACCGACAAGGCATCGAGCATGTACGGGCCGTCACCCACGTTGGTGAGCGAAGCCGCGACGGATACGACGTCGTCGACGAGAGACACCTGCGTGACCAATTCGAGCTCGGCCACGTCGTCGCGACCTCGCACCTCGATGGTCACCGCTCCGTCGGAGCGATCGAGCGAATGATCGACGTGACGGAACCGAGGTGACCAGTGGCGACCTCCTCGACGGTGGCCGGCCAACCCAGGGCGTCCGACGAATCCTTCGTGCGGAACGATCGAGAGCGACACGGCATCGTCGAGGCCGCCGTGCGGGATCGCGAGAGCAGTCGAAGTCCAGTCATCGATCGAGTCGAGACGACCTCCCCAGTGTTCGATCACCGGGACGCCTCCCGACACGTCGAGCACCACACTCACCGATTCGCCGGCCAGATGCACGAAGGTCGACGTCGAATCCACGAGTGTTCCCTATCTCCACCAACACCTCGGCGTCAACCGGAGTTCACGAACTTCGGCTGGCAGACTGGGAAGGTGACGAACGAACCGGGTCACCATCTCGATCGACGCATCGACCCCGTACACGGCACGGTCGTCCACGTGGTCGGCCACCGTCAGACCCGACCCAACCTGCCCACCAACGTCGACACCAGTCGTTGTCCGTTCTGCCTCGGTGGCCTCGAGGCGCCCGATCCCTACGACGTTCACTGGTTCGTGAATCGTTGGCCGGCCTTACCCGACGACCGATGTGAGGTGGTGCTCTACTCCCCCGATCACGATGCGTCACTTGCATCGCTCGACCCGTCACATGTAAAGCGTCTCGTCGATGTGTGGGCCGAGCGATCCGATGCGCTCGGGTCGCGGCCCGACGTGCACTACGTGCTGGTGTTCGAGAACCGAGGAGCGTCGGTGGGAGCAACGATCTCGCATCCTCACGGCCAGATCTACGCCTATGACCACGTGCCCGAGCGCCTGGCTCGTCGTGGCAGCGCCTCTCCTGCGGTCACCGACGATCGGACGATTCACGTCGACGAAACGTGGGTGTCGTTCGTCCCCTTCGCGCCCGTGTTCCCG
>RFXW01000213.1 GCA_009921245.1 Candidatus Fonsibacter lacus
GTCAACGCGGTGGTTAAAGGATCGCCCGAGACCGTGGCCGGGGAGGAGCCACTTGGGCTTTGAAGGTCGTCCAGGTTGAACAGCTTGGTCACACCCCGGGCAATTTTTTCAGGAGGAATATCCGACTCTTTGGCAACCTCGCCATACTTGTTGACGTACAAACCCTCCCCACCGTCTTGAGCTTGAGACAAAAACTCGTCGAGTTTGTCTGTTCCAATATAAACGTGGGTTTGCCACTTGTTAAACGGGTTTTCTGGCGTTGCGCGCTGGGTTTTAACGTAGTAGATCGTTGCCAAATAGTCGTTACCACCTGCGTCGTATACCGTGACGGCCGTGGTTTTGCTGTACGAGGTCTCGTCGGTTGGGTCGAACGCCTTGGTTACGACTTCAGCGTCTGCAGGCAGGTTCAGCGCCAAATCCACCTCAGACGTTTCTCTTGCGTCGCCATTGGTGGTACGCGGAATAATCAGCTTGGCTAGATTACCCAGATCAGCTTTACCGCTTGAGTCCACCGACGCAGCCGTGAGTGAGTGCCCAGCGGAGTTCACCACCGCAAACGAGTCGTCCAAAAAGAAGCTGCCGTTGCGGGTGTAAATGTCTTGCAAGCCGTCGGCCGATTTGAGCGGGAAAAAGCCATCACCGGTGATGGCGATGTCCAGCGAGTTGGCCGAGAACTGAATGTTGCCCTGGCTGAATTCTTGGGTCACCTGCTTGAGTGACACACCCTGACCAATCACCGAAGACGCCTTTTGCAGTGGCGAGGTGGCGAAAATGTCGCCAAAGTCCGCGCGCGAGCGTTTAAAGCCGGTGGTGCCCACGTTGGCGATGTTGTTACTGGTCACGCCCAACTGTGCAGTGGAGGCGTTGAGTCCGGTAAGCGAGGTATAAAACGACATGAATGGCTCCTAGGGCAATGTCTACGTGATGGGGTGTTATTGGCCGATGCGTTGAACGTCTGCCAGCGGCAAGGTTTTGCCGCCGTCGACTTCCACCATGACGGTGCCGTCCGGTGCGTGGCTCACGGCACGGACGGTGGAGAGGGTTTGCATGGGCAGGGCAGCGGTTTGACCGCCCACCACCGCCTGCGCGGCAAAGCGGTAGTCGCCTGCGG
>RFXW01000214.1 GCA_009921245.1 Candidatus Fonsibacter lacus
ATTCCAAGCAAAAGGTTGCCACGGGCGCCGCCCATAGGAGTTTGATCCCAGCGAACGGCGTGAAAGTGCGGCAGCGAACGCTGCAGCACGCGCCATTGTAGCGGCTTAGGGTGCCTCGGTCGTTGCCAATGCCCAACGCGGCTGCACCGGCAGACCACATGCCGGCGCCAGGTTGGCCAAGCCTGCCTGCCAACGCATCGCCGCGGCCCAGGCAATCATGGCACCGTTATCTGTGCACCATGCCAAATCGGGGTAGTGAACGCTTACTTTTAAATCATGACCCATGGCATTTAACGCCTCCCTTAGGGCGCGGTTGGCCCCCACGCCACCGGCGACCACCATGGTGGTCAAGCCGGTTTGCTGCAACGCGCGTCGACTTTTTTCAACCAAGACATCCACAATCGCGGCCTGGGTGCTGGCCGCCAAATCGGCCAGCGCTGGGGCTTGCGGCAACTCACCCAGCGCGCGCCGGCGCGTCGCCACCGCCGTTTTAAGACCCGCAAAAGAAAAATCGAGGTTGGCTTGGTGCAGCAACGGCCGAGGCAAGGCGTGGGCGCAAGCGTTGCCTTGTTGCGCCAAATCGGCCAAGGCGGGCCCGCCGGGGTAGGGCAACCCCAGCAATTTGGCGCTTTTGTCAAACGCCTCGCCGGCCGCATCGTCTATGGTTTGTCCCAGCAACTGATAACGCCCCACACCGTGCACCGCCATCAACTGGGTGTGTCCGCCAGAAACCAACAAGGCCAAAAAAGGAAAATTCAGCTCCGGCTGCCCAATAAACGGCGACAACAAGTGGCCCTCGAGGTGGTGCACCGCCATCAAGGGCACCCCCCACGCCTCAGCCAAGCCAGTGGCAAACCCCGTGCCCACCAACAACGCCCCGGCCAGTCCAGGGCCGGCGGTTACCGCCACCGCGCCAACTTGTTGGGCGCTCACCCCAGCCTGGTCCAGCACCTGCTGTGTCAATGGCACCAGGCGCTGAATATGGTCGCGGCTGGCCAGTTCAGGCACCACCCCCCCGTAGGGCGCGTGCGCGGCGATTTGGCTGTGCAGCGCGTGCGCCAACAGACGGGGCGGGCGCGCACTGGCGTCAACCAGCGCCACGCCAGTCTC
>RFXW01000215.1 GCA_009921245.1 Candidatus Fonsibacter lacus
AGAACACACCAAAACCCCACCCAACCCCAAAAACACCCCCAATTCAAACGCCACCCCAAGCAGCCGCGACACAATCAAACCGACCCCCACAATTTGTGCCACCACATAGGTGAACGACACCACAATCACCGCCACCACACCAATCAAACGCGGCCAGGGCTCGCCGTAGCGCGCGCCCAAAAAGTCGGGCACGGTGTATTGGCCAAATTTGCGCAAATACGGCGCCAGTAAAAACGCCACCAAGCAAAAGCCACCGGTCCAACCCAGTAAAAAAGCCAAGCCGTCAAAGCCCGACAAATACAACGCCCCCGCCAAACCCATGAACGACGCCGCCGACATCCAATCGGCCGCCGTGGCCATGCCGTTGTACATGGCCGGTACGCGTCGGTCGGCCACGTAGTAGGCGTCGGGTTGGGTGGTACGGCAGGCCAAACCAATGCCGGCATACACCAATACGGTGCCAACCAAAAACCCCAAACCAAGCCAAGCCTTGGGCACACCCATCCATTCCAGCGCCATCAACGCCAGCACAGCAATCAACAACAACAGCACCCAACCACCGTACAGTTGGTGCAAGCGCCGAACGTTAAGGTTTGAGGCCACGGCTTTAGCGACTCCGCCCTGGGCGTTCGGGCGCGTTCTCGGCGCCATCGCTGGCTTGGCGCTCGAGCATGTCAAAGCGGCGATCCAGTTGCCGCATACCCCACGCATACACCAGCACCAACAGCCAAAACCCCACCAAAGCGCCCTGGGCAGTCCACCCGTACACCCGCGCCCACGGCGTTTGGCCGGGCGCCAGCGAAGACACCAACCAGGGCACACCAAATACCAACACCAACCACACCACGCCCAGCGTCCATGTCAGGCGCACCGTGCCGCGCCAGTGGCGCTGGCGTCTCTCAAGTGGCGTAAGGCGAGACTGGCTCATGGCCAAGCATGATGCCACGCCCATTTGGCTCTAGCCAGCACCAAAAGCGTGCAGTACAGTGCATCCATGCCGCTTGCGCCAGCGACTGCACCCGTCCCATCGGTCGCGGACAACACCGCCACCGACATGGCGCTGCTCGGCCAACCGGTGGGTAGCTTGTTGCGGCGGCAGCCGGTCTACG
>RFXW01000216.1 GCA_009921245.1 Candidatus Fonsibacter lacus
CCTGCCCAACCACACCAACGTTACGCGTACGCTTGGCCGTGGTGTACCCGGCGTAGGCGGTGGTGCGCTTGCTCAGGCTGTAGGTGGCAGCCAGCACGTAGCCGTTGGCATTGGCGCGCTCAGCACCCGCAACATTGACCTTGCTGTTGGCGTAGCCAAAGTACAGGTTAGAGGCACCCATGGGGAACTTGACGCCGAGCTGGTACTCTTTGTCTTTGGCGTCGCTCGGGGCAACCACGCTGTTACCAATGGTCTTTGCAACAGCTGCCAGGCTTCCGGTGTTGTAGCTGCTTTGGCTCCAGCTGGCCACCAACTTGGCGGCGCCCAGGTCGTAAGAAGCGCCCACCACGTTAAAGGTGCTGTCCTTCACACCAACTGCGTTTTGCGCTTCGTTTTGGTAGCCATAGCCCACTGCAAGCGGCCCGCTTTCGTAGGTGACGCCGAGTGACGTGAGATCCTTAGAAGAGGCAGTCCGGAGTGCCGTCGCAGCACTGAGCTTGTCTTCGCCAAAGGCGTAGCCAATGCTTGCGGTTAGACCACCGGAAAGCGGCAAGGTGTACTTGACTTGGTTGGAGACATTGCTGTCATAGGCGCTGCCGGTGCCCCACACGTCACCGGTCACGCCCACGTTGGTGTTGTCGGCGTGCTCAAACTTGCCCTTAACGTCGTCGAACGAAGTCCAGGTTTTACCCATCTGCACCGTACCAAAGTTGCCCGTAAGGCCAACCCAGGATTGACGGCCAAAGAAATAGTTGGAGCTTGTGTCGCCGGCGGGCCGATCATAGTTGGCGTTTTCACCGGTGTCGATATTGAGCCTGCCCTCAAGCTGGAAGCTGGCTTGCATGCCGCCGCCCAGGTCTTCGGAGCCCTTAAAGCCGATGCGGCTGGTGCTCAAGCCGCTTGAGCCAATCCGGCCTTGGCTGGTGGATGCTTCTGATGCGGCCGCACCGTCGAAACCTGTTTCGGTTTTGCCGTTGTTGAGGTTCACATCGGCGATGCCGTAGATGGTCACGTCGGCCAGCGCGGCGCTGGATGCAGCCACCACAGCAGCTGCCAGTGCAATTTGCTTAAGTTTCATTGGTTTACTCC
>RFXW01000217.1 GCA_009921245.1 Candidatus Fonsibacter lacus
CTACGCACCCACCCCCAAGAGCTCGCGGTGTTGTTGCGCCAAGCGCGTGACGAGCCCTCGCACTAAACCCCATGACTCCTGCAGAAAAACGATGGGCCGTTACCGGCCTGCTCATCAATGCCATGGTGTGGGGCTTGTCGTGGTGGCCGTTACGCCAGTTGCAAGCCGCCGGGTTTCACCCGCTTTGGAGCACGTTGTTGGTTTTCACGCCCGCGCTGTTGGTGTCTGGGGTCTGGTACCGAAAACACTGGCGTATCCTGCTGACCAGCCCCGCACTTTGGGCGCTGGCGATGGCGGCTGGCGCAACCAATGTGGGCTTCAATTGGTCAGTCACCACGGGTGATGTGATTCGCGTCATCCTGCTGTTCTACACCATGCCCGCCTGGGCGGTCTTACTGGCATGGTGGCTGCTCAAGGAAACGCCAACCGCTGCCGCCTTCGTGCGGTTGATCATCGCGTTTGCAGGGTTGTGGTTGGTGCTATGGCAACCAGGCAGTGGTTGGCCCGTGCCACGCGAATTTGCCGATGTATTGGCGTTGGTGGCAGGCTTCATGTTTGCACTGAACAACGTGTTGCTGCGACGAGGGCACGCTTACCCCAGTGGCGCTCGGGTGTTAGCCATGTTTTTTGGCGGCGTGGTACTCAACAGTGTGGTCGCCTTGGTGGGGTTTGGCTTGGGTTCCTTGCCCGCGCCGCAACCCACCGGCGGGCAGTGGCTGCCGATTGCGTTGGGTCTATCGATGGCCATCATTGCGGCCAATGTCGCCCTTCAATACGGCGCATCGCGGCTGACCAGCGCTGCCACATCCATCATCATGTTGAGTGAGGTGGTGTTTGCCAGCGTGTCGTCGGTTGCGCTGGGTGCATCTGTGTTTGAGGCGCACATTGGTTTTGGCGCCTTGTGCATCATGACGGCCGCGCTTATGGCTGCGGTTGCAAAGCCGCGTCCAACACCTCAATCCAGTGCTTAACGGGCACATCGGTGCCGCTCTGCAAGTGGCTGATACAGCCGACATTGGCCGACACGATCGTATCGGCGCCAATTTGTGACAAGTTACCCAACTTGCGATCCCGCAGCTGT
>RFXW01000218.1 GCA_009921245.1 Candidatus Fonsibacter lacus
CAGATCTTGGGCCAGCTACAGATTGCACGCTTTATTAACCCCGCTGGCCCAAGATCTGCTGGCCGCCGCCGGCTTGCAGCTCAATGCTCACCGTGCCATCTTGACCAATGGTGATGCTTGAAGCGTTGGGTGGAATCACGATCGCCGGCTGCAAAAGCTGGCCCTGGCTGGTTACCAGCTGCCCGGCATTGTCTAAATTGAAGTTACCGTCGCGGGTGTAGGCAATGGTGCCGTCGGGTTGGGCGATTTGAAAGTACCCATCGCCCGCGATCGACAAGTCCAGCGCGTTTTCGGTGGTAATGGTGTTGCCTTGGGTGGCAATTTTTTCTGTGGCCATCACGCGCACACCCGTGCCCAGATAAAAACCTGTGGGCGCTTGCGTGTCGCCCCCGGTTTGTCCGCCGGCTTAAACTGCGCGAGTGATCGATGAGTCGCGTCATAACCTCTACGGGATTCACGTTGCTGCCCTCCAGCGCCTCCGGCGTCACGCTCACTGGGTTCGGGCCGGTGGCAAAGTCACCCGCGCCTTCGGCCGGCTGAAACAAGCCATCCAGGCGACGAATCAAGGTGGCTTGTGAGGCGTCGCGCAACAGCAATTGATCAATCAACACCGCCGGCTCATTGGCGGGCGCTGCAGGGTCGCGGGCGTAAACGCCGCCGTCTGGCGAGACAAAAAACTCAAACCCAGGCGGCACCGTGATTGGCCCGCCTGCCAAGCCTTGCACCGGATGCCCAGAACCTGTCTCAAGCACACCGGTGGCGTTGAGTCGCAGGTCACCGCGGCGGGTAAACGCGGTGTCACCGTTGGGGGCCTGCACCCCCAGCACGGTGGCGTTGTTCATGGCGATGTCGGATTTTCGACCGGTGGCCATCAGCGAGCCCGGCGTCAGCAGCACACGCTCCTCTGGAATCGCCTGTGGCTGAAAGCGCGTGTCAAAACCCTGGCCGTCAATCTTGATGGACTTCATGGCCACGTCAAAACTGCGCTTAAACCCCACGGTGGCCACGTTCGCCAACTCGTTGGTCATCAGCTGCCGTGCAATCTTTTTTTCATTCACAGCCGCTGCAGCGGTAAAAGCC
>RFXW01000219.1 GCA_009921245.1 Candidatus Fonsibacter lacus
ATCGGGGGCTGGGCTCAAGATGCCAGACTGGCCATGGACGGGCTACAGCGGTGCGGCCGCCATGCGCGCCCGGTACCACTCATGAAAGTGTTGCATGCCGTCTTCCATGGGGCTTTGGTATGGGCCGGTTTCGCTGACGCCGCGCTGCGCCAGTGCCCGGCGCCCGGCGTCCATGCGTTCGGCGATTTCGTCGTCTTCTTCGGCGGTTTCCATGTAGGCCGCGCGCTGCGCCTCAACAAATTCACGCTCAAAGGCTGCGATTTCTTCGGGGTAGAAAAACTCCACCACGTTCATGGTGCGGTCTACTGCCGTGGGGTAAAGCGTGGAGACGGTGAGCACGTGCGGGTACCACTCAATCATGATGTGCGGGTAGTAGGTAAGCCAAATCGCCCCATGCTCAGGCAAGTGTTGATCACGATAACGCAGCAGCACGTCGTGCCATACCTTGTACGCATCGCTGCCCGGTCGCCCCAAGCTGCCAATGCCCACCGTTTGCACCGAGTACTCAGGCTTGAACTCCCACTGCAGGTCGTTGCAGGTTACAAAGTTACCCAAGCCCGGGTGAAAAGGCTCAACGTGGTAGTCCTCTAGGTAAACCTCAATAAAAGTTTTCCAGTTGTAATTGCATTCGTGCATTTCCACATGGTCCAGCACATAGCCTTCAAAGTTCAGCGCCTGGCGCGGGCCCAAGTTCGCCATATCCGCCTGAATATCGCGCCCGTTGTCTTCAAACAGCAAGCCGTTCCATTCGCGTAAGGCAAAACGCTGCAAATGCAAGCACGGGTCATGCGCACTCATGCGCCAACGCAAAATAATCGCCCACCTCCGGTACGGCCAGGGTATGCCCCACGTAACGCGGCCCGGTTTTAAACAACGACTCGGTCTCGCGCCTGAGCAAGGATTCGTCGAAATACGCCGACACGGGCAGTTGGCTGTGCGCCTGCGGGAAAGTTTGGCTTAAGTCGGACACGGACGTGACTCCCTGCATGCCCCCCGGGTGGGGGATGAATACTTGACTGGCGGCGGTCAAAACGACGCGGCCGCTTCCTCCTTGCGCTGAAATGAGCGAAAGGGTAGATT
>RFXW01000220.1 GCA_009921245.1 Candidatus Fonsibacter lacus
TGACCAGCCCGCAAGGCTTGGCCGCGTTGCTGCATGCGCTGGCGCACATTGAGTTCAACGCCATCAATTTGGCGCTGGACGCAATTTGGCGCTTTGCCAACATGCCACCGCCGTTTTACATGGACTGGCTGAAGGTGGCGGCGGAGGAAGCGCATCACTTCACGCTGCTACGCGAGCATTTGCAAAGCTTGCCTGGCCAGCCTGACTACGGCAGCTTGGTGGCCCACGACGGGCTGTGGCAAATGGCCGAGCGCACCGCCCATGACGTGACCGCGCGCATGGCGCTGGTACCCCGCACACTGGAGGCGCGGGGGTTGGATGCAACCCCACCGATTCAGGCCAAGCTGCGCCAGCTGGGCCACCCGGCCGCGCTCAAGGCCGTGGAGATTTTGGATGTGATCGTGCGCGATGAGGTTGGCCATGTGGCCATAGGCAACCACTGGTACGGCTGGTTGTGCCAACAACAGCAGCTGGACCCGCTGGCCCACTACCGTGAGCTGGCACGGCGTTACCGGGCGCCTCGCCTGCGCCCACCCTTTAATTGGGTGGCCCGAGAACAAGCCGGCTTTATGCCGGCCGAGTTGCAAGCGCTGCAAAGCGAGGCCAACGGCTAGCCTCGCGGGTGGTGCTGGGCGTGCAGCTGGCGTAAGCGTTCGCGCGCCACGTGGGTGTAAATGGTGGTGGTGGAAATATCGCTGTGGCCCAACAACAACTGCACCGCGCGCAGGTCGGCGCCGTGATTGAGCAAATGGGTGGCAAACGCGTGGCGCAGCGTGTGGGGTGACAACGGTGCCTCGATGCCGGCGGCCAGGGCGTGCCGCTTCACCAGCGACCAGAACATGACCCGCGTCATGCCCGCACCGCGCGCCGTTACGAATACATCGTCGCTGTGCTGACCCCGCAAAATGGCCGTCCTGGCCTGCTCAAAATAGCGCTGCAGCCAAAGCTCAGCGTGCTCACCGTAAGGTACCAGCCGCTCTTTGTTGCCTTTTCCGGTCACCCGCAACACCTGCTCTTGACGCCCTACATGCCAAAGCTTAAGCCCCACCAA
>RFXW01000023.1 GCA_009921245.1 Candidatus Fonsibacter lacus
AGCGCAATTTCGGTCTGCATGTCGGCGAGCTTTTTTTGAATCAGTTGGGTTTGCGCCAGTGGCCGGCCAAACTGTTGCCTGTCCATGGTGTATTGACGGGCTCGGTTCCAGCAGTCTTCGGCCGCGCCCATGGTGCCCCAGGCAATACCGTAGCGGGCTTTGTTAAGGCAGCCAAACGGGCCTTTGAGACCTTCCACACCGGGCAGTAGGTTCTCGGCGGGCACGAACACGTCGTCCATCACAATTTCACCGGTGATCGAGGCGCGCAGGCTCATCTTGCCCTCAATCTTGGGTGCGCTAAGACCCTTCATGCCTTTTTCCAGCACAAAGCCGCGTATGGCCGACGCGCCATTGCCAGCCTCAGCCAACTTGGCCCACACCACAAACACGTCGGCAATGGGCGAATTGCTGATCCACATCTTGCTGCCCTTGATGATGTAGCCGCCATCCACGGTTTGGGCGCGGGTCGTCATGCCGCCGGGGTCGGAGCCGTGGTTGGGCTCGGTCAGGCCAAAGCAGCCCACCCACTCACCGGTGGCGAGTTTGGGCAGGTATTTTTCGCGTTGCGCCTCGGTGCCATAGGCGTGAATCGGGTGCATCACCAGCGAGCTTTGCACACTCATGGCGCTGCGGTAGCCGCTGTCAACCCGCTCCACCTCGCGCGCCACCAAGCCGTAGCTCACGTGGTTTAAGCCCGCGCAGCCATAACCCTCAATGGTGCAGCCCAGCAGCCCGAGTTCACCCATTTCGTTCATGATCTCGCGGTCAAAGGTTTCATGCCGTGCGGCCATCAGCACCCGCGGCTGCAGCTTTTCTTGGCAGTAGGCGTGCGCCGCTTCGGCCACAGCGCGTTCGTCTTCGGTCAATGCGTCGGCCAGCAGCAGGGGGTCTTGCCAATTAAAGGTGGGTTTCATGAATCAGGTCTTCCTTGGTGGACAATAAGCAAATGCAAACCCCGTACGATAACCTCAAAACCTTAATCCTTGGTGGCGGATGCTTTTGGTGCATCGAAGCGGTGCTTTGGCGGGTCACGGGGGTGCGATCGGTGGAGTCGGGCTACGCCAACGGTCAGGTTGCCAACCCGACCTACGAAGCGGTCTGCCAAGGCGACACCGGGCATACCGAGGTGGTGCGTGTGGTGTACGACCCGGCGCAGTTGTCGCTGGCCCAATTGCTGGAGGTGTTTTTTGCGGTACACGACCCCACCACCTTGAATCGGCAGGGGCATGACGTGGGCACCCAGTACCGCAGCGCCATTTATTGGGTCGACCCGCAAGATGAGGCGCCGGTGCGTGCTTGGGTGCTGGCGCAACAGGCGCAGCCCAGCTATGCCAACCGCCCCATCGTGACCGAACTGGCGCCGCTGACCATGTATTACGCGGCAGAGGGCTACCACCAACGCTACTTTGAGCAGCAGCCACACGCCGGCTACTGCGCCTTTGTGGTGCGTCCCAAGATAGACAAACTGCTGCAAAACTTTGCGCCGTTGGCGCGGCCGGTGCCGCCCGAACCCAGCGCATGATGGCCGCTGGTTCGCCCTTGTTGGCCATTGCGCCAATTGTGTTGGTGGTGGCGGTTGGCTGGTTGGCGGCGCGCACGGGCTTTATTTCTGCCAAGGTGGTGCCCGAACTCACCCGGCTGCTGTTTTTTGTGTTTGGCCCGGCTTTGTTGTTTCGCGCCATGAGCCGCGTGGATTTGGCGCAATTGGATTGGCGCCCCATGCTGGCGTATTACGGGGTGGGTTTGAGCCTGATGACGCTCGTGATGCTGCGCTACCGTGGCACTGGCCAAGGCGCGGTGTTGGGCATTGCCGCGGTGTTTTCCAATGCCGTCATGATTGGGCTGCCACTGGTGACGCTGGCGTTGGGGCCGCAAGCGCTGGTCACCATCCTCACCATCATTGCCACGCAGGCCTTGGTGTTGCTTACCGCGGCCACACTGGCCATTGAAACCGAGCGTTCGGGTTTGCGCCAAGATACGGCGGGCCGACCGGGTGCGGCGTTGGCGGCTGCGGCGCGCGGCGCGCTGTTGCACCCGGTACCGATTCCGATTGTGCTTGGCCTGATATTTGCCAGCACCGGACTGACATTACCCGAGCTGGTTGACCGACCGTTGCAGTGGTTGGGTGGGGTTTTTGGCCCATTCGCGCTGGTGTTGCTGGGAGCCAGTTTGTTCCATCAGTCGGTGCGGGCGCGGGCGCCCTTGGCCGCCACGTTGGCGGCGATTAAGCTGCTGCTGTGTCCGCTGCTGGTGTTGGGGGCGGGCTGGTTGGTGGGGCTGCGTGGTTTACCGCTTGGGGTGCTCACCCTGACTGCCGCGTTGCCTGTGGGCGCCAATGCGTTTGTGTTTTCGCAGCGCTACGACGTGGCGCGCGACGTGGTGACCGCCGCCATGGCGTGGTCCACCGCCGCCTCGGCCGTTACGCTCAGTCTCTGGCTGTGGGGGTTGCGCAGCCTGGGGCTGCTCAACATAAGCTAGGGCGCGCCGCTATTGGCTGATGGCGCGCGCGGCTTGCACCTGTGCCTCAAAATAACCTTGAAAGCTGATCACCAGGCTGGAAGTCAGTGCCACGGCACCCACCAACAGCGCCGGCACCACGGCCCACACCGTAAGCGGTCGTGTGGCGCCTGCCAAATGGTTGGCTGGGGCGCTGGGGTTGAAGCGCTGGTTCCACCGCTCGGGCGGGCTTAGGGCCCACACAATCGCCGTTAGGCATGGCACCGCCAAGGCCACGCCCAGCAGGGGCAGCAGCACCCAAACCGCTTGGTTGTCGGTGCCCTCAAGAAGAACCAGTCTTAAACCCACCGCGCCGAGCAGGGTAACCGGCCAGTGCAACCAGCCCCACACCGACCCCAAACCGCGCACATAAAACTGATGAATGCCCAGCGGCCCCAGCACCAACGCCAGCCACACGGCAAGGGTTTTGTTGGCAATGGATGGTGGGGTTGTGTTGTCGGTGGTGGTCATTGGGGTGCATTGTGGCATGGCGATTTGCTACAATTGCCGGTTTCGCGGTGTTCGCCTGCCAGGTGGCAGTCAACGTGTCTTGAATGCCGCCAAACCCTAAGCTTTCAAGGAACCATCTTTCATGGTTGTCATTCGACTTGCCCGCGGCGGCGCCAAAGCCCGCCCGTTCTACTCCATCGTGGTGGCCGACCGCCGCTCGCGCCGGGACGGCCGCTTCATTGAGCGCATTGGCTTTTACAACCCCATGGCCAAGGGCGCAGCCGAAACGCTGCGCCTGGAGCAAGACCGCCTGACCCACTGGCTGGGCGTTGGCGCCCAGCCTTCGGATACGGTGGCGCGTCTCATCAAGCAAGCCGCCGCCTAAACGCAGCGGTTGCCGTCAGCGCGCGCTGCCCCACGCCGGCATCGCGCGTTTTTTTATGTCTCGCCCAAGCCACGCTCCCATCGCCCCGTTACCAGGCGAGTCGGGTGCGCTCCCCGCAGACGCCGTGGCCTTGGGGGTGGTGGTGGGCGCGCACGGGGTGCGGGGCGACATCAAAATCAAGCCTTTCAGCGCCCAACCCGAGGCCTTGCTCAATCAACGCCACTGGTGGCTCACCACGCCCGAGTCGGCCACTCACTTTGACCTCTTTCACGGCGCGCTTCGGATCCGTTGCAAAGCATGTCGTGTGGCCGGCGGCTTGCTGGTGGCCTCTTTGGATGGTGTAGACCAACGTGACACCGCCCAAGCCCTGCGTGGCGTCACGATTTGGTCGCCGCGCTCGGCGTTTCCTAGCTTGCCGAGTGACGAATACTATTGGGTCGACCTGATCGGGCTGAAGGTGTGCAACCGCCAGGGGGTGGTGTTGGGCGTGGTTTCTGAGATGTTAGAAACCGGCGCGGCGCCTGTGATGGTGGTGCCCAGCGCCGAGCAGGCGCCCCATCTGATACCGTTTGTGGCCGTGTATGTGGACCAAGTGGACCTGCAGTCGGGGTGTCTAACCGTGGATTGGCAACCCGACTTCAACCAGTAGGGGGAAGGCGCCGTGCGTTTTGACGTAATCACCCTGTTCCCGGATCTGATTCAACCCTGGCTCACGCAGGGCGTGACCCGCCGCGCCTTTGCTGCCAACGGCGCGCTGCCGGTGCATGTGTGGAATTTGCGTGACTTTGCCGATGGCAACTACCGTCGCGTGGACGATCGCCCGTTTGGCGGGGGGCCGGGCATGGTGCTGCAAGCTCAGCCTTTGGCCCAAGCGGTTGAGGCGGTGCAGCAAGCCAGAGGCCAAGCCGGGCTTGAGGCGGCGCCGGTGGTGTGCTTCTCGCCGGTGGGTGACACGCTGAACCAGGCGCAGGTGCAGCGCTGGTCTTCGGGGGTGGGGGCGGTGTTGGTGTGCGGTCGCTATGAGGGCATTGACCAACGCTTTATCGACCAGGTGGTGGATGCGCAAATCAGCTTGGGTGACTTTGTGCTGTCAGGTGGTGAACTGGCGGCATTGGCATTGCTCGATGCGGTGGCGCGCACCTTGCCCGGTGTGTTGGGCGACGCCGACAGCGTATGCCAAGACAGCTTTCATCCCAGCCAAGACGGGTTGTTGGACTGCCCACACTACACCCGCCCTGAAACCTGGCATGGACCCAAAGGCCCGCAGCAGGTGCCGGCGGTGTTGCTGGGTGGAGACCATCAAGCGATCGCCAGGTACCGAAGCGAGCAGCGGCTGGCCATGACCCAGCGCTGGCGCCCCGACTTGTTGCCTGACCCAGGCTCCGGCAACAACGATGACCGCTAAGCTATAATGCATGGTTGATCCTCTGTTTGGCCGCCCCATACGATGGACGTTCGCCAACGCGGAGCCACCGGGGCCCTTTGTGTAGCGCAAACACGATCACAACGAGGAAAACATGAATCTCATCCAGCAACTCGAGCAAGAAGAAATGGACCGCTTGGGCAAAACCATCCCAAGCTTTGCCCCTGGCGACACGGTGGTGGTTAGCGTCAACGTGGTTGAGGGCACCCGCAAGCGGGTGCAGGCCTACGAAGGTGTGGTGATTGCCCGGCGCAACCGCGGCATCAACAGCAGTTTCATTGTGCGCAAAATTTCAAACGGCGAGGGCGTGGAGCGTACCTTCCAGCTGTACAGCCCACTGATCGCCAACATCGAAGTCAAGCGTCGTGGCGACGTGCGCCGCGCCAAGCTGTACTACTTGCGGCAACGCAGCGGCAAGTCGGCACGCATCAAGGAAAAGCTCGGCGCCTAAGGCACCGTCCATCAAGCCGCTTGTTCAGCGGCTTTTTTGTTGATTCCTCGGTGCAGAACCCCAAAGACATTCCTGGCGAGCCGGTGCCGCCCCCCCACGTGGCGGTGGCGTCCTCACGCCTAAGTGCCAGTGGTTTACGTGCCCATTTTGCGCGTGCGCCGCAGTGGCAGCCCGAGTCCCGCGCCGAGCCCCTGCTCAAGCCAGGCACCGAGCCGCGAGACGCCGCGGTACTTATGGCGCTGGTGCCGCGAGAAGAGCTGATGTTGGTGCTTACTCAGCGCCCAGTCGGCATGGCTGCTCATGGCGGTCAGGTGGCCTTGCCCGGCGGCAAGGTCGACCCCGGCGACGCATCCGCCGTGGCCGCAGCGTTGCGCGAGGCGCACGAAGAAATCGGGCTGCAACCGCAACAAGCCGAGGTGTTGGGCGCCTTGCCTACTTATCTCACGGGCACCGGTTTTCGGGTAACGCCGGTGGTGGCGTTGGTGTCGGGGCAGGCGCGATGGCAACCCCACCCGCGCGAGGTGGACGAGGTGTTTGAGGTGCCCATGTCCCATCTGATGAACCCCGCGCACCACTTTCGCCATGCATACCTGCCCACGGGTGTGCCGCGCGCGTGGTGGTCTATGCCATATCAAGACGGCGCGAGAGAGCGGTTCATTTGGGGAGCCACGGCCGGCATGCTGCGTAACTTGTACCGTTATTTACTGGCCTAGCCGCGTGCGCTGGGTATCATGGCACCCATGTTGTTTTTTGCGTTTGCATTGGGTTTATGGGTCGAGCATGCCTACGCCCCCAGCCGGTCGGCGGCTTGGCGCCGCTGGTGGCGGGCCCGTGCCGCTTGGTGGTGGCAGCAAGACGCAACCTCTGGCACCAAGGCCTGGCTTTGGTGGGTGGCAGCGGTGGTGTTGCCGGCGCTGGTTGCGGCCGTGGTGGCTTCGTGGCACGGACTGATTACGCTGCTTTGGGTGGGTGCCTGCGTGGTGGCCTGCGTAGGCTGGCAAACCGCCAATGAGGCGTTGCATCAACAGCGCGAGGCCTGGGCCACGCAACAGGGCGCCTCGGCCGAGCAGCTTTGGTTGGACGCCGCGCTGCCCATGCATCGCTTGGCGTTGGGGTCGGTTTCAGCCTTGGTGCTGGGATGGGCGCTGGGGCTAGGGCCTGGGCTGATGGTGGCGTACCGATTGGCCGGTGCCTTGGCTTCGCAAGCTGCAACCCAACCCGGCAGTGCGCTGGCCGATGTGGCGAATCGGGCGTGGTACGTTTTAGACTATGTACCAAGCCGATTAACGGTGCTGGTGTGGGGTGCCATGGGGCACTTTGGTGGGGCGTGGGCGGGCTGGCAGCTGATGCATGACCCGTTGGCGCGCGACCACACCCCCGCGTTGGGTGCGGCGTTGGCAGGGGCCTTGCAAGCGCCCTCGGGGGTCGATGCGCAAGACGACCCGGTGGCCCACGCGGCGCAGTTGATGCAGGCTGAATCGCTGCTGGCACGCAGCATGGTTTGCTGGTTGGCGTTGCTGGCGCTGGTGGCCTTGCTGGCTTAGCCGCCGCGTCGCGCGGCTTGCTGTGCCTCCAACAGGGCGTGGTAAAGCGAGCAGTAAAAGGCGTAGCGGGCGGGGGTTAGAGCGCCAGCCCCATTGTGCAAGGCGCTGCGCACCGAGCAGCCAGGCTCATGCGTGTGGCCGCAGTTGTAAAAGCGGCAGCCCCCGGTGAGCACGGCCACATCGGGCATCAGACCAGCAAGTTGATCGGCGCTGAGATGGTGCAAGCCAAAATTTTGAAAACCAGGGGAGTCGATCAACGCCCCTTGTTGAGTGTGGTCGAGCCAGTGCCAGGCGGTATGGGTGGTGGTGTGCCGGCCCGTGCCTGTGCCCGCGGACAGGCTTTGGGTAAGGGCGCGCGCCTGCGGCACCACTTGATTCAGCAAGCTACTCTTGCCCACCCCGGAGGCACCCAATAGCAAGCTGACGTGCCCCTGCGCGTGTGCCGCCCACTCGGCCACGCCATGCCCTTGTGCGACCGACATCGGCCACAGCGCATAACCCATGGCGGCGTAGGGCTCGAGTTGCTGCATGGTTTGGGTGTGCGCGGCGCCCAAGTCGCTTTTGTTGACCACCAATTCAGCGTCTATGCCTGCGGCAGCCGCAGCCACCAACGCACGGTCCAGCCAGTCGTTGTTTAGCGTTGGTTGCGCCGCCACCACCACCACCACGCGTGAGACGTTGGCCGCAAACGTTTTGCTGCGCGTGTCATCTTGGCGCCACAACACGTTGTGGCGCGGGTGCACGCTGGTGATTTGTGCGCGGTCGCCGGCTGGTGTCCATTGCACCCAATCGCCGGTCACGGCCACGCGCCGTTTGCCGCGCGCGGTGGCCTCAATGCAGCTGCCGTCGGCGCGTTGCAGTGTCCATTGCTGTCCAAAATCTGCCACCACCCGCGCCGCCGCTGGCGTTGGCGGGCGCGAAAGGCTCATGCCTGGGCTGCCAAGGCCTCAACCGCCGCGGCGCTGGCAACATCAAGCTCGGTGATGCCGGCAGGGTCGTGTGTGGCCCAGTGCACCTCGCAACTGCCGTAGGCCACCACCAGCGTGGGGTGATGATCGGCTTGGTTGGCGTAAGCTGCCGTGGCATTGACAAACGCCATGGTGGCGTTGAAGTTGGGCCATACAAACCGCTTGATCAACGCCCCTTGCGCGACGTGCCATCCGGCTTGTTCCAGCCCGTGCTGCACCAGCGCGCTTTGCAGCGCGTCGGGGGTAAGCGGTTGGGGGCGCGTGTTCATGCCCACAGTGTACGAACATTGGCGGCTGCATGGGTAACAATGGGGGCATGAATCACGACCCAACGGCCACGCCATCGGCTTTGGCCAAAAACGAGCACAACCTGGTCTGGATCGACTGCGAAATGAGTGGTCTGGACCCCGAGCGCGAGCGTTTGCTGGAAGTGGCCATCGTGGTTACAGGCCCGCAGCTTTGGCCTGTGGTGCATGGGCCGGTGGTGGTGGTGCACCAAAGCGATACCTTGTTGTCGGCTATGGACGCGTGGAACACCGGCACCCACACCCGCAGTGGCTTGGTGGATAAGGTGCGGCAAAGCCCCTTGAGCGAGGCCCAGGCAGAGTCTGTGCTGCTCGACTTCATGCGGCAGTATGTGCCCGAGCGCGCCTCGCCCATGTGTGGCAACACCATTGGCCAAGACCGGCGGTTTTTGGTGCGCTACATGCCCAAGCTGGAGGCTTACTTTCACTACCGCAATGTGGATGTCAGCACCTTGAAAGAGCTGGCACGGCGTTGGCGTCCCGAGCTGTTGAGCGGCTTTGTCAAGCGGCAGGCGCACACCGCATTGGCCGACGTGCTGGAGTCGATTGACGAGCTCGCCTACTACCGTGAGCACTTTTTAAACGCCCCCGCACCTGTGCAGCTGGACGCTTCAGCCAATGGGCATGGGTAAGGCGCTCACCATGGTCGACGCGGCATGGCGCGCGTTGTTGTATTTGGCGATGCCCAAGGTGCTGCTGCTGACCCTGTTGCCGCTGCTGGTGGTGTTGCTGGCGGTGGCAGCACTAGGCTGGTGGGGCTGGGCCGACGCCGTGGCATGGCTGGATCAAGGCTTGCAAAGCGCGAGCTGGAGCGCTGAGGCGGTGGATTGGCTCAATGGCATGGGCATGGCAATGGTGGCCGCGGCGTTGGCGCCAACGTTGTTGTTGTTGCTGGCCACACCGGTGTTTGTGGTGGGAACATTGCTGATGGTGGCCACCACCATGACGCCCACCATGGTGCGCCAAGTGGTGCAGCGACGCTTTGCCCACTTGCAAGGCTTTGAGGGGGCGGGCTGGTGGGGCAGCGTGTGGTGGTCGTTGGTCTCCACGCTGATGGCCGTTTTTTGGATCGTACTGACCATGCCTTTGTGGTTGCTGCCACCGTTGGCGGTGGTGTTGCCGGCGCTGATTTGGGGCTGGCTGAGCTACCGCGTTTTTGCCTACGAGGCGCTGGCCGAGTACGCCACCGCCGATGAGCGGCGAGCCGTGCTGCGCGAGCACCGCGGCACGCTATGGATCATGGGCTTGGCCAGCGGCGCCTTGGGCGCCTTGCCCGGCTTGTTATGGGCCAGCGCGGGCTTGTTTGTGTTGTTGCTGCCGTTGCTGTTGCCTTTGGCCATCTGGGTCTACACCTTGGTGTTGGCCTACGCCTCGCTGTGGTTTGCGCATTACGCCCTGGCCGCGCTCGAGGCGCAGCGCAATCAACCCCGCCCCTGGGCGGCGGCCGAGCTGGCATCGACAACGCCACCAGCCGACTCAACCTAAAAACTTTTTTCATCACTGGCCAGTCGCTCCCCATGACCGCAACCACCTTTTCCGCCATGATTGTTGGCGACGAAATCTTGTCGGGCAAACGCGCCGACAAACACTTGCCCAAGCTGATTGAACTGCTGGCGGCGCACGGCTTAAGTTTGCAAGAGGCCTATTACGTGGGGGATGACCGCGCCCGTATCACCGCCGCATTGGCGCGGGCCTTTGCGCAACCCGATACGGTGATGTTTTCTTTTGGGGGCATTGGGGCCACCCCAGACGACCACACCCGTCAATGCGCGGCGGCGGCGCTGGGGGTGGAGCTGGCCTTGCACCCTGAGGCCGAGCAACTGATTTATGCCCGCATGCGAGACGTGGCCGCCGAGCAAGGCGTGCCCTTTGAGCCCAATCGAGACGACAACCGGCATCGACTCAACATGGGGGTGTTTCCGGTGGGTGCGCGCATCATTGCCAACCCGTACAACAAAATTCCTGGCTTTTGTTGCCACGCACCAGCAGGGGGCACCGTGCATTTTGTGCCCGGTTTTCCTGTTATGGCGTGGCCCATGGTTGAAGCAGAACTGGCGGCACATTACGCCACCTTGGCCAAACGCGGCAGTTGGCAAGAGCGCTCGGTGATTGTGTACGGCGCCATGGAGGCGTCGCTGACCCCCTTAATGGAGGAGCTGGAGGCGGCATTCGTGGGGGTCAAAGTGTTTAGCCTGCCCAGTGTGGACCATCCAGAGCATGGTCGTCATATTGAGCTCGGCGTTAAAGGCAAGCCGCACGAGCTAGACGCGGCTTACCACTGGCTCAAGCAGGCATTGGCGGCACAGTCTTTAGCGTTAGGCCCCGAAATGGTGCGCGATTTATAGCGCCAATAAGGTGCATAATCGGATATTTGCACCAATTTAGTTCATTTTGGTCGCCTGCTGCCGCGCCCGCCAGTGGCACAAAACCTGCTAAATCCGGGCATCACCTTTTTTGCTGTTTGAAATCTTTGGAGGAAAGAATGGCCACCACCGTTGCTGACGTGATGAGCATGCTCAAAGAGCATGAAGTGAAGTTTGTTGATTTTCGCTTTGCCGATACGCGCGGCAAAGAGCAGCACGTGACCGTGCCCATTTCGGCTTTTAACGAAGACAAATTCAGCGATGGTCATGCATTCGATGGTTCATCGATTGCCGGCTGGAAGGGCATTGAAGCGTCAGACATGTTGCTGATGCCCGACCCCAACACCGCCAACATCGACCCATTTTTTGAAGAGTCCACGCTGTACATGCAGTGTGACGTGGTGGAGCCGGGCGATGGCAAGGCGTACGACCGCGACCCGCGTTCGGTTGCCAAGCGCGCCGAGGCCTATCTCAAGGCCTCGGGCTTGGGTGACACCGCATTTTTTGGCCCCGAGCCCGAGTTTTTTGTGTTTGACAGCGTGCGCTGGGAAAACACCATGGGGGGCAGCTTCTACAAAATCGACTCGGATGAGGCCCCCTGGTCCACCGGCGCGGCGATGGAGGGCGGCAACCACGCCCATCGCCCCACGGTAAAGGGCGGTTATTTTCCGGTGCCACCGGTAGACAGCATGCAAGACATGCGTGCTGAAATGGCCTTGGTGCTGGAGCGCATGGGCATTCCGGTTGAGGTCTTTCACCACGAAGTGGCAGGTGCCGGACAAAACGAAATCGGCACCAAGTTCGCCACCCTGGTGCAGCGCGCCGACTGGACGCAAAACCTCAAGTACGTGGTGTGGAACGTGGCGCACATGTACGGCAAAACGGCAACCTTTATGCCCAAGCCGGTTGTGGGCGACAACGGCTCGGGCATGCACGTGCACCAGTCGGTATGGAAAGACGGCAAAAACCTGTTTGCGGGTAACGGCTACGCTGGGTTGAGCGATTTTGCGCTGTACTACATCGGCGGCATCATCAAGCACGCGCGGGCGTTGAACGCCATCACCAACCCCACCACCAACAGCTACAAGCGCTTGGTGCCTGGCTTTGAGGCGCCGGTGAAGCTGGCCTACTCAAGCCGCAACCGTTCGGCGTCGATCCGGATTCCGCACGTGGCGTCGGACAAGGCCCGTCGCATCGAGGCCCGCTTCCCCGACCCCATGGCCAACCCCTATCTGGCGTTTGCGGCGTTGCTGATGGCCGGTCTTGATGGTGTGGAGAACAAAATCCACCCGGGTGAGGCTGCAACCAAAGACCTGTACCACCTGCCGCCTGAGGAAGACGCGTTGGTGCCGACCGTGTGCCACAGCCTAGACCAAGCGCTTGAGCACCTGGACAGCGACCGCGCCTTCTTAACCAAGGGCGGTGTGTTCTCGGACAGCATGATTGATGCGTACATCGACCTCAAGATGCAGGAAGTCACGCGTTTTCGCATGGCCACCCATCCGGTTGAGTTCGACATGTACTACAGCCTGTAATCATGGCTTGAGCGCAGCAAACAGGGGCGGCGCTGACCGCCCCTTGTTGTTTGCACGGTGACCGTGGTGATGACCTCTTCTTTACCCAGCGACATCCATCAAGACTTGCTAGCGTCCGTCGATCAGGCGTTTGCGGCGTACGACGCCTTGGCGTCTGGCGTGCTGCTGCTGGATGCTCAGGCCAGGGTGTTGGCCATGAACAGCGCCGCGCAAGATTTGTGGTCGGTGTCGCACAAAGCCATGTTGGGCCAATCGGTAATGGAGTTGTTTGAATCGCACGAGGCGCTGGAGCGCGCCGTACAAGGCGCGCGCCGCCACGAGTTTACGGCGCTGCGCTTTGAAGCCACGGCACGCCAAGCCGGTGGCTTGCTGCCGGTGCACGTGGTGCTCAGCGAAGCGCGCGCCGACGACACCATGCTGCTGGAGGTGCTCACCTTGGCGCAGCAGTCACGTCAGGAGCGTGACGCGCACTGGCAAGAGCAGGCCCAAGCGAACAAAGAACTGATTCGCAACCTGGCGCATGAAATCAAAAACCCCTTGGGAGGTATTCGCGGGGCCGCGCAATTGCTGCAAATGGAACTGGTGGCGCGCGAGTTGGTGGATTACACACAGGTCATCATTCATGAGGCCGATCGGCTGCAAAGCTTGGTGGATAAATTGCTTGCGCCTCACCGGCACGCCCATGCGCGGGCGGCGGTGAACATTCATGAAGTGTGCGAGCGGGTGCGTTCGCTGGTATTGGCCGAGTACACCCATGGGCTACGCGTGCAGCGCGACTACGACACCTCGTTGCCCGAGCTCTGGGCGGACAAGCAGCAGCTGATTCAGGCGGTGCTCAACGTGGCGCAAAACGCCGCGCAGGCGCTGGCGGCTGAGCGCGCCCAAGGCAGCGCCTGCTTGGTGTTGCGCACGCGTGTGGCGCGCCAAATGACGTTTGCGGGCAAGCGCCACAAGTTGGCGCTGGAGCTGCAAATTGAAGACAACGGCCCCGGTATTGCAGAGCACATTCGTGGCCGTGAGTTTGCGCCCTTGGTTTCGGGGCGAGAGGGGGGCACGGGCTTAGGCCTCACGCTGGCCCAAAGCTTTGTGCAGCAACACCACGGCGTGATGACCTGCGACAGCGTGCCGGGCTGTACGGTATTTAAGTTGGTCTTGCCACTGCTTGGCCCAAACGACGCCTAAGGACAGACGGAGACACCCCATGCGCCCCATTTGGATTGTTGACGATGACCAGTCGATACGCTTTGTACTTGAGCGGGCGTTGCAGCGCGAGTCTTTGCCGACGCAAAGCTTTACCCACGCGGCGCAGGCATTAGAGGCGTTACGCGCGGCGCCACCGGCGCAGCAGCCCGCGGTGATGGTGAGCGACATTCGTATGCCGGGCCAGTCGGGGTTGGAGTTGCTGCGCCAAATCAAGCAGCAGGCGCCGCAACTGCCGGTCATCATCATGACCGCTTATTCCGACCTTGACAGCGCCGTGAGCGCATTTCAAGGCGGCGCGTTTGAATACCTGGCCAAACCCTTTGATGTGCCCAAGGCGATTGAGCTGATTCGTCGCGCCATGGCCGACAACCCCAGCGCCACCGAGTCCAGCGTCAGCGCGGCACCAAGCGAGGAAATGCTGGGGCAAGCGCCCGCCATGCAAGAACTTTTTCGTGCCATTGGCCGTTTAAGCCAAAGCCACGTCACCGTGTTGGTGACCGGCGAATCCGGCAGCGGCAAAGAGTTGGTGGCGCAGGCCTTGCACAAGCACTCGCCGCGTGCGCAGGGACCGTTTGTGGCCATTAACACCGCTGCCATTCCCAAAGATTTGCTCGAGTCTGAGCTGTTCGGACACGAACGCGGCGCTTTTACCGGCGCGCAGTCGGCGCGCCAAGGCCGTTTTGAACAGGCCGACGGGGGCACGCTGTTTTTGGATGAAATCGGCGACATGCCGTTTGACTTGCAAACCCGTTTGTTGCGGGTGCTAAGCGACGGTCACTTTTACCGGGTGGGTGGGCATACCGCGATTCGGGCCAATGTGCGCGTTATTGCCGCAACCCATCAAGATTTGGACAAGCGGGTGATGGATGGTCAGTTTCGCGAAGACTTGTTCCATCGGCTCAACGTGATTCGCCTGCGCGTGCCGGCACTGCGTGAGCGTCAGCAGGACCTGCCTTTGCTGCTCAAACATTTTTTGGCGCGCAGTGCCACACAGCTTGGTGTGGAGCCTAAGCGTTTGTCACTAGCGGCGCAGCACAGACTGCATGGCTTTGCGTTTCCAGGCAACGTGCGCCAATTAGAAAACATCTGCCATTGGCTTACGGTCATGGCGCCGCTGCAGGTGGTGGAAGAAAAAGATCTCCCACCCGAGGTCTTGCACCTGGCGCCGGCGGCACCCGCAGTGGGTCAGGGCCTGGAGTACCGGCCGGCAGGTGGCGTGCCTTTGCCTACGGCGGCACCACCTGCGTCGGCGGTTGTGCAATCAGCAGCCGAGCCTGTGACTTGGGGTGGCATGGAGTGGGCCGATCAGGCGCAAACCCAAGCGCGTACGTTGCTGGCTCAGGGCATGAACGGTGTGTGGGATCACATGGTGCAACAACTCGAGGCCAAACTGATTGGTGCGGCGCTTGAGGTCACGCACGGCCGCCGTGTGGAGGCGGCCAACCGCCTGGGTATTGGGCGCAACACCATCACCCGAAAAATTCAAGAGCTGGGATTGGACTAAGCGCCACAGGCAAGCATCTAAGGCTAATATGCGGGCCATGAAAACCACCATGCGCCGCTCCCTTACCTGCCTGCTGCCCTGTTTGGCGTTGTTGGCCTCGTGTGCATCGACCACTCAAGGCGGTGACGCCGCTGCGCAACGCCAGCAATTGCTGTTGGTCTCGCCGCAGCAAATGCAACGCATGACCGATAAGGCCTACGCCGACAGTTTGCGTGAGGCCAAGCGCCAAGGCCAGTTGGATAGGCGCACCGATATTTTGGCGCGAGTGCGGGTAATCATGCAACGCCTGGTACCGGCCACTGGCGCGTTTCGAGCCGATGCCCCTGGTTGGGCTTGGGAGGTGCGCGTGATTGACCGCCCGGAGCTTAACGCCTGGGCCATGCACGGCGGCAAGATGGCGGTGTACAGCGGCTTGGTGGATCGGCTTGAATTAACCGACGACGAATTGGCCGCGATTCTGGGTCATGAAATGGCACACGCTTTACGCGAGCATTCGCGCGAAGCGATGTCGCAGGCGCTGGCCACCGATCTCACCATCAACCTTGGGATTCAACTGTTGGGCGTGGGCGCTGGGGTGGGCGACATGGTCTCGGTTGGGGCCGACCTGATGCTCAAGCTCCCCAACAGTCGCCGCGCCGAAACCGAGGCCGATTCGCTGGGTTTGGAACTGGCCGCGCGAGCTGGCTACGACCCGCGCGCCGCGGTGAGCTTATGGCAAAAAATGTCGGCGCAAAGTTCGGGCAAACAGCCGCCGGCTTGGCTGTCCACCCACCCCAGCCACCGCGAGCGCCTGGCTGAACTTCGCACCCAGGCGCAGCGCTTGCTACCGCTGTATCAACAAAACCGTGCGCGTGAGCCGGTGGTGCGGCGCGCCCCCTAGGCTTGGGTGCTGAGGTTAAGGCTGAGCACCACCGGTGCGTGATCCGATGGGCGTGGATTTTTGCGCGGGGTTTTGTCTACCGCGCAATCCGTGGCCAGTGGGCGCAGCGCCTCGCTGATCAACAGGTGATCAATACGCATGCCTCGGTTGCGTCTAAACGCCAAATCTCGGTAATCCCACCAGCTGTAAATTTTGGGCTCCTGGGTAAACAAGCGCAGGCTGTCGTGCAAACCCAGGCCCATCAGGGCAGCGAGCTGCTCGCGCTCTTGCGGTGTGCAGTGAATGCTGCCCTCAAGTTCGGCGTCCCACACGTCTTTGGCGTCAACGGTGATGTTCATGTCACCCATGAGCACCAACTGAGGGTAGGCGCTCAACTGCTGGGGCAGCCACGCGCGCAGCGCGTCCAGCCAGCGCATTTTGTAGGCAAACTTGTCGCTGTCTGGGGCTTGACCGTTGGGAAAGTAGCCGTTGATCACGCGCAACCCGGTGCCATCAGGTAAGGGCAGAGTGGCCGTGATCAGGCGGGCTTGGTCGTCGGCCAACACCGGGTTGTTGCGCACCACATCTTGCAAAGGTTGCTTGCTCAGCAGCGCCACGCCGTTGTAGGTTTTTTGTCCGTGCCACACCGCGTGCCAGCCGGCTTCAGCCAGGGCTTGGGCAGGAAACTTGTCGTCGCTCAGCTTGAGCTCTTGCAGCCCAAGCACGTCCACGGGGTTGGCCTCCAGCCAGTCCAAAACCTGCGGCAGCCTGACCGCCAGCGAATTCACATTCCACGTTGCGATTTGCATCGGGTCATTATCGACCAGTGTGAGGCGCTTCAATGCCTGCCCAAAGCAAAGGGTGATAGCATGTCAACGCCAGTGCGCTTGAACCTTTTTCTGAGGTCAAGCAACACCCTAACCTGCGCTGCCCCCGCAACGGTAAGCGGCCGCGTTGCTTCGCGCAACGCCGGGTGTGTCGAATCCACTGAGCGCTTGATGCGCTTGGGAAGGTCACACACTTTGTGCCGTGAGCCCGGATACCGGCTGGCAAGGTGGTGGGTCGCCCTAGGGCGTCGCACCGTGTCGCTTAGGTGGTCGGGGAAGGCCACGCGGGCTTGTTTTGGTTGGGTTGTTTCATGAACATCAATCGGTTGCGGTCGTCCGTTCGACGAGGGGCGCGGCGTGGCTTTTGGTTGGGGGCGTTGTGCTGGGCATGGGGTGTGCAGGCGCAACCGGCACAGGTGGTGCAGTTGCCCGAGGTGGTGGTAACTGCCACCCGTGTGAACACACCGCTTGAGGACGTGGTGCGTGACGTCACGGTGTTGGGCCGCGAAGAAATTGAGGCCTCGGGCGCGTCGACCTTGGTGGAGTTACTGGGGCGCTTGCCGGGTGTGGTGGGCGTGGGGGATGCTCGGCTTTACATTCGTGGCGCCGAGGCCCGCATGACAGCGGTTTATGTTGACGGTGTGCGTGTTGATAGGCAAGACGCGCTCACACCAGGTGGCGGCGCGCCCTGGGACGTGCTGCCGCTGGACGATGTGGAGCGCATTGAGGTGCTAAGGGGCACGGCCAGCAGCCTGTATGGCAGCGACGGCATGGGAGGGGTGGTTTTGATTTCGACCGCATCAGAGGACCAAAGTACCCGCGCCACACTTGGCCTTGGGTCATCTCAGGGACGCTTGGTGGGGCTAAAGTTAAAACGTGCTTCAGGTGAGATACGTGCGAGCTTAGCGCTTGCCTCAGAACAGAATGACGGATACGACGAGCGCCCTGACCTTGTCCACAGTCCGGCGAACCTGCCGCAGCAAAGCAGTCAGGCAAGTGGGGCCATCCATTTTGGGCAAAGGGACACTGGCGGTGAGGTGACTTTGGGCTTCAGACGTGGCTGGGACAGGCGAACGTCGGTGGACAACAATTGGGATGGAACCGGCTCCAATTACTTGGTGGTGCAAAACCTAAGCCTTTGGCATGTGTCTTGGTCGCGGCAGCAGGGGGTACAGGGTACAGACTTGTCGTTTAGCCAGTCGACTTTCGGCTACGGTGATTCTGTTTCCTATTTTGGCGAGCAAATCTTCAAGGTGCACACGGCAACGCTCACTGCGCAGCAGCATGGACGAATTGGTGCAACCCGGTGGCGTTTGGGTTACGAGGGAAAAAATGACTCTTACAAGAGTCAAGCATGGACCGATAACCCTGCGGTCAATGCCAGTCGAGCGCAGAGCGCGCTGTATGGTGGTTTGGGGTTACCCATCGGGCAAGGGTTGGTGAATTTTGACGCGCGCTACGACTCCTCCGACTCGGATGCAGAAGTGGTTACTGGTAGTGTCAGCGCGGGGTATACGCTTGGTGAATGGCAGTTGCGGGGCGCCATCGGTAGCGGGTATCGATTGCCGACCTTATCTCAGCGTTTTAGTCAATACGGTTCGGCTTCCGTTCGTCCTGAGACCAGTGTGGGTGCTGAGCTGTCGGCGCAACACGGAGACCTGACGCAGGGGAAAACCACGGTGACGGTGTATCAGCAGCGTTTTCGCGACTTGATAATTGACGACCAATTCAACAGCAGCTGCGCCTATGGCAGGTTTTGTGCCACCAACATCGAGCAAGCCTTGGTCAAGGGGTGGACCATTGCCCGTCAGCAGGCTTGGGGCGCCTGGTTGGGCGCAGCCAGTGTCGACGGGTTGCTTGCAAAAAATGATGGCGGCAGCAATCAAGGCAAAGACTTAAACCTGCGTCCTCGGCTGAGCTGGCAAGCGTCGTTGCAACGCCAATGGGCGGCAGTGAACGCCAGCATTGACTACCAACGTTGGAGCTTGCACCTTGTGTGGCAGGGTGGTTAGCGGTTTTTGCCGTATGGCTTGGCTATGGCTGGCCTTGGTGTGGCTGGCCGGTGCCGCGCATGCCGCGCCACGTGTGGTCAGTCTGCTGCCCGCATTAACCGAAGCGGTTTGCATGCTCGGTGCGTGCGACACGCTGGTGGCGGTGGACCGCTACAGCAACTGGCCCGATGCGGTGCAGGCCTTGCCCAAGGTGGGCGGCGGGCTGGACCCGGACGTCGAGGCGGTGCTGGCGCTGCGGCCGGATGTGGTGTTGATGTCGGCTTCGGCGGTGCGCAGCGTGCCGCGGTTACGGGCGTTGGGTTTGCGCGTGGTCACGGTTGACGCCGAGCGTTACGAGCAGGTTCCGGCGTTGTTGCAAAAGGTCGCCCAGACCTTGCAGTTGGATGCTCAAGCCGCGCCCGCGTTGTGGCAGGGTATGCAGCGTCAAATCCAGGCGTTGGCCGCCACGGTACCCATGGAGGCCAGGGGCGCGCGGGTCTACATGGAGGTCAGCGGTGAGGGTTATGCCGCTGGCCAAGCTTCTTTTGTTGGCGAAATGCTGGCCCAACTTGGGGTGCGCAGCGTGATACCCCAAGCCATGGGCGCGTTTCCCAAAATCGAACCCGAGTGGGTGTTGCAGGCTGACCCCGATCTGCTTGTTTTGCCGCAAGCCAGTGCCCAACGGTTGACCCAGCGCCCAGGTTGGCGCCACTTGGCTGCGGTGCAACAGGTGAGGGTGTGCCGCTATACCCCCAGCGAGGGCGACGCGCTGGTGCGCCCTGGGCCACGCATGGTCGAAGGTGCGCGTTGGATGGCGCGTTGTTTGCGCGAGGTGTGGGGGTGAGCTCGGGTCGCGCTGCATGGGGCCTGTTGCTTCTGCTGGGCGTGCTGTCGTTGCTGCTGCTTGGGCTTGGCCTGCGGGTGGGATCGGGGTGGTGGCAGCAACCCGTGCCCGACTTTGTGCTGTTCGAGGTCAGGGTGCCCAGGCTGTTGGCGGCCTGGCTTTCGGGCGCGTTGCTGGGGCTGGCCGGGGCGATTGCGCAGGGCTTGTTTCGTAACCCGCTGGCCGACCCTTATTTGTTGGGCAGTGCCGCCGGTGCTTCGTTGGGGTTGGCGCTGGCGCTGGTGTGGTTGGGCGCGGGCATGGTGGGCAGTGGCTTGGGTGCGGCCTTGGGCAGTACCGGCGCGGCCTGGCTAGGCGCACTGGGCGCGGTGTGGCTGACGCTGACGCTGGCGCGCGGAGCCCAGCATACGCTGCGCTTGCTGCTGGCTGGCGTGGTGGTGGGTGTGGTGTTGGGGGCGATGGTGTCTTTGCTGGGCTATTGGCGCCAGGATATTTTGGTGGTGATGCAAGGCTTTATGTTGGGCTCCACCGCGTTTGCCGCCTGGCCGGCGGTGCAGTTGATGGCGGTGGTGTTGGCGTTGTCTGGGGCGTTGGCATGGGGCTACGCCAAGGTGCTTGATGCGCTGGCGGCGGGTGAGGAGACCGCACAAAGTTTGGGCCTGCCCTTGCCCGGTGCGCGGGTGGTGTTGGTGTGGACACTGGCGGCTGCCACCGCCTCTTCCGTGGCGCATACTGGGTTGATTGCTTTTGTTGGACTGGCTGCGCCGCACATGGTGCGTGCGCTGGTGGGCGTGACGTATCGGTGGCGTTTGCCCCTGTCGGCCATCATGGGCGGGGTGCTGCTGTTGGCTGCCGATTTGGTGGCCCGGGTCTTGTTGGCCCCTCAACAACTGCCCGTGGGGGTGCTCACCGCGGTGCTGGGAGGCGGTTATTTGCTCTGGTTGATGTCGCGCCGCCGTGGCCTATGGGGTGGGCCATGAGTCCTACCCCCGCGCTGCAGGCCAAGGGTTTGCACGTTCGATTGGGCGAGCGCGAGGTGGTGCGCAACCTGACTCTGGCGTTGCACCCAGGGCAAGTCACGGCGCTGGTGGGACCCAACGGGGCAGGCAAGTCGACGCTACTGAAGGCGCTGGCTGGACTGGTGCCCAGTCAAGGCGAGTTGTCGTGGCAAGGTGAGCCCGCGCACAAGGTGGGGCGCCGCGTGCGGGCGCAACGTGTGGCGTGGTTGGGGCAAGGGCAGACCTTGACCGAAGATTTTTTGGTGTGGGATTTGGTGGCGTTGGGCCGGCTGCCGCATCAAGGGCTGTGGCAAGGGACCCGCGCGGCTGACGCGCAAGCGATTGAGCATGCGTTACAGGTTACTGAAACGTGGACGCTACGCCAGGCGAAGGTGAGCGAGTTGTCGGCGGGCCAGCGTCAGCGTGCGCTGTTGGCCCGGGCCTTGGCCACGGGAGCGCCGGTGCTGCTGCTGGACGAACCGTTAACCAACCTGGATCCTGCAGCGCAAACGCAGTGGCTGCGGTGGTCGCGCCGTTTGGCGCGCAATGGTGTGGCGGTGCTGGCGGTG